>NZ_CAWNMS010000026.1:0-58422 GCF_963875605.1 Vibrio sp. V04_P4A5T148 | reverse complement strand
AACCACGGGAAATAAAGTGATTACCCTCATTAAACCTTTGCGGCTTAATTTAGATAATAAAGTCAGAAAAAATAGGTGAGGAAGCCGACCATGGTAGATATTTACACCTTCTCGCGAGTTTCAAGCAAGAATAAAACCAAGCTCTTGCAGATCAAAGAGTTTCTCTGCCAGCATCAGCTCACGGTTGATGAGGATGTTGAGCATTTTGTGGTGGCTTACGGTACAAACCAAATCATCGCTTGCGGTGGAATTGCGGGGCATGTGTTGAAGTCCATCGCGGTTTCTCCTGCGCTGCAAGGGACCGGTTTTGCGCTCAAATTGATGACCGAATTAACCAACTTCGCTTATGAAATAGGGTGTTTTTCACTATTTCTATTCACTAAGCCGACCAATATAGATTTATTCCGACAGTGCGGTTTTTTCTTAGTCGATAAAGTCGAACCGCATATTGCTTTATTAGAAAATAGCCCAAATCGTCTTGCGGTTTATTGCAAACAGTTGCATTTATTAAAAATGTCTGGGCGTAAAATTGGCAGTATTGTGATGAATGCCAATCCATTTACCTTAGGTCATCAATATTTAATTGAACAAGCCTGTGAACAATGTGATTGGGTGCATTTATTTGTGGTAAAAGCAGAGAATAAAGATTTCTCTTACGCTGACCGTATGGCCATGATTAAGACAGGCAGTAAACACTTATTGAATTTAACTATTCATTCTGGCTCGGATTATATTATTTCGCGCGCGACCTTCCCTAGTTATTTTATTAAAGATCAGCAAGTGGTCAATCAATCCCATACTGCGCTGGATTTAAGTATTTTCCGCCATTCAATAGCACCTGCCCTTGGCATTACGCACCGCTTTGTCGGCAGTGAGCCGATTTGTACGGTGACGCGTAACTACAACCAAGCCATGCGCCGCTGGCTAAAAGAAGCGCACGATGTCAGTGCGCCGATCCAAGTAGTGGAAATTGAGCGCAGTCAGCAAGCCTCGCAGCCGATCTCCGCATCGCGCGTGCGTTACTTGCTCAAACAATTTGGCGTTGCCGCGATTGTCGATCTCGTGCCGAAAACGACTTATTCCTACCTTTGTCAGAATTATGCGGAACATTCGCTACAGGCCGCACCGCAACTGTTAGCGGTATGAGCGCAGTGCTGACACTGTTTTATCCAATAACTCATTAACAAGGTTGTACCCATGAAAATTGCCCATCCCGCCTTTGCGGGAACACTGGAGTCCAGTGATCTTCAGGTTCGGATTGAACCCAATAACGATGGCGGTATTGAACTGGTGTTAGACAGTACCGTCGAGCAGCAATTTGGTCATGCGATTCGTCAGGTCGTGCTGCACACCCTCGACGCGATGCAAGTGCACGATGCGTTGGTCACCATCGAAGACAAAGGCGCGCTGGATTGTGTGATCCGCGCGCGCGTACAGGCGGCAGTAATGCGCGCTTGTGAAGTTCAGAACATTGAGTGGAGCCAACTATCATGACCAAACTTCGTCGCAGTATGTTATTTGTGCCGGGCGCGAATGCCGCCATGCTCAGCAATACCTTTATCTATCAACCCGACTCCATCATGTTCGATCTGGAAGACTCGGTCGCGCTGCGTGAAAAAGACACCGCGCGGATGTTGGTGTTCCATGCGCTGCAACACCCTATGTATCAAGAGATGGAAACCGTGGTGCGGGTCAATCCGCTCGATTCTGAATTCGGCATCAAAGACCTTAATGCCGTGGTGCGTGGCGGAGCCAAAGTGGTGCGTCTGCCGAAAACCGATAACGCCAACGATGTAATTGAGATGGAAAAAGTCATCGAACAGATCGAGCGTGAATGCGGACGTGAAGTGGGTAGCACGCGCATGCTAGCCGCGATTGAAAGCGCGCAGGGCATTAACAACGCAGTCGAGATTGCCTTTAGCTCACGCCGCCTGATTGGGATTGCGCTTGGTGCGGAAGACTATGTACGCGATCTGCGCACGCAGCGTTCAGCAGAAGGGATTGAGCTGTTGTTTGCGCGCTGCTCCATTCTGCAAGCGGCACGTGCTGCCGGGATCATGGCGTTTGATACGGTCTATTCGGATGCCAATAACGAAGAGGGATTTTTGCGTGAAGCGGAGCATATCAAGCAGCTCGGCTTTGATGGCAAATCACTGATTAATCCGCGCCAGATTGACCTGCTGCACAACGTGTTTGCCCCAACACAAAAAGAGGTCGATCACGCCATTGCAGTCATCGAAGCCGCTGAAGAAGCAGCAGCAAAAGGGCTGGGCGTGGTTTCCCTTAACGGCAAAATGGTCGATGGACCCATCATCGAACGCGCACGTTGGACACTGCAACGTGCTGAATCCGGCATCAAACACTAAAGGTCACCTCATGAGTATCAATACATTAAATAACCCTCTGTCTGTGCTGGAAGTGGAACGCTACGCGTTGACGCCTTACACCCAAGCGCACGCGATCACGCCGCATTTACTGGATGAGTCAGCGAAAAAAAGTCGCAAAGTGAAAAGCTCGATCCGTGAAGCGATTGTCGATCTTGGTTTAAAAGATGGCATGACCATTTCTTTCCACCATGCGTTTCGTGGCGGCGATAAAACCGTCAACCTAGTGATGGAGGTGATTGCCGAATTGGGGATTAAAAACCTCACGCTCGCCTCAAGCTCGCTCACCTCTTGTCACTCGCCTTTGATTGAACACATCAAAAACGGCGTAGTGAGCAAGATTTACACCTCAGGGATCCGCGGAGTGCTGGCCGACAGCATTTCTAACGGCCTGCTTGATGAGCCCGTGCATATTCACTCGCACGGTGGTCGTGTGCATTTGATCCAAAGCGGTGAGCTGTACATCGACATGGCGTTTATTGGCGTACCTTGTTGCGATGAGTTTGGCAACGCTAACGGCTTTAAAGGCAAATCCAATTGCGGCTCACTCGGCTATGGCAAAGTTGATGCCGAGCACGCTGAAAAAGTGGTGATGCTGACTGAAGCCATCGTCGGTTTCCCGAATTTCCCTGCATCGATTACTCAAGATCGTGTTGATGCAGTCGTGCAAGTGGCGGAAGTGGGCGACCCAAGCAAAATCGGTGGGGATGCCACGCGCATGACCACCAACCCACGCGAGCTTCTGATTGCCAAACGCGCTGCAGAAGTCATCGAGCATTCAGGCTATTTCTATGATGGTTTTTCAATGCAGACCGGTTCGGGCGGTGCATCGCTCGCGGTTGCGCGCTTTTTGAAAGAGAAGATGTTGCGCCAAAACATTCGCGCTTCTTTCGCTCTCGGTGGTATCACTGCGACTATGGTGGAAATGCATGAACAGGGACTGATTGATTACTTGCTCGATGTGCAGTGTTTCGATTCGGTGGCGGCGGGCTCGTTAGCGCGCAATCCACATCATCTCGAAATCTCTGCTAACGAATACGCCAACCCAAGCTCGAAGGGGGCGGCGGTGGATAGGCTGGATGTGGTTATCTTGAGTGCGCTGGAAATTGATACCCAGTTTAACGTTAACGTGATCACCGGCTCTGATGGGGTAATTCGCGGCGCATCCGGCGGTCATTGTGACACGGCGGCGGCGGCAAACTTATCGATTATTGTGGCGCCTTTGGTGCGTGGCCGCATTCCGACCGTGGTCGAGAAGGTCACTAACGTCATCACCCCAGGAGCCACCATCGATGTGTTGGTGACGGATCAAGGTATCGCGGTAAACCCGAATCGTCCCGAACTGAAAGCGCGTTTCATCGCGGCGCAACTGCCCGTTGTCGAGATTGAAGCGTTGCAACAGCGTGCGGAGTTGCTGACGGGTAAACCCCAGCCGTTGCAATTTGAAGACAAAACCGTTGCCTTTGTTCACTACCGTGACGGTTCGATCATTGATGTTATCAAGCAGGTAAAAAGCCTATGAGTCACCATCCGGATCTTTCAGTCAGTCTGGACCAGCTACTTCTGCGTAAAGAAGTGCGGGTTCGGCAACAAGGTGAGTGGCTAAAACGCCATTCACTGCCTCTGGTTTCTTTCACGGTTAACATGCCGGGCGCGGTTAAGCTCAACGCTGCCAGCCAAACCGTGATGGATGCAGGTATGCGTGCCATTCAAGAACTGTGTCAGCAAACGGGCTGGCGGCAAGTGGCTTGTCAGCTGTTGGTGGAAAAAACGGGGCCGGAAGCCTTTGTGGTGATTCAGGCTCCTTCAGCCAGCATGTTGAAAAAAGCCATGATGAAGATTGAACGCGAGCACCCGCTAGGGCGACTGATGGATCTGGATGTGCTTGATGTCGATGGGCATATTATTTCGCGCCAAGGTGCGCAGTTGCCAAGACGGCGCTGCTTGCTGTGTGAACGTGATGCGGTGATCTGTGCTCGCTCGCGGCAGCACGGTGTTGAGGCTTTGTTGGCTAAAATCGAGGAGATGGTTCATGACTATTCCTGCTGCGCTTGATCTTCTGCTTGAACTGCCTAGCCAAGCCTCTGGCACAAGTGGCGCGAAAACGTTCAGCTTGCCTCGCTTAGTGGGGCATCTGGCTTATCATGCCATGATGTTAGAGGTGCATCTCACCCCTAAACCGGGTTTGGTGGATACTGCTAATAATGGCGCGCACCGCGATATGGATCTCAACACTTTTATCGCCAGTGCCGAGGCGATTGCGCCTTATCTGCAATCTTTTGTCAGTGCAGGTTGGGAGAGCGCGGGAAATCCGGCCGCTCAGTTGCTGACCGCCTTGCGCCCGATTGGCATAGAAGCTGAGCAAGCCATGTTTGCTGCCACTCAAGGGGTGAACACCCATAAAGGGATGATTTTTATCTTGGGGCTTATTTGCGGCTCTGTGGGGTGGCTCAAAGCCAATCAACTCAAAATTGATGCGCAGCATATTGGCGAAACCATTCGCCAAGCTTGCCAGTTTTTGATTATTGATGAGCTAAAAGCGAAGCGTGAATCGGCTCCCAAAACGGCAGGCGAGCGAATTTATCGTCGGTACGGTTTAACCGGCGCACGCGGTGAAGCCGCTTCTGGCCTTGCGATGGTGATGCAACATGCGCTGCCAGCCTACCAAGCCTGTTTAACCAAAGGAGCTAGCACCGAGCAAGCCTTGTGGCATACCTTATTGGTGTTGATGGCCAACAATAACGACAGCAACCTCGCTGCTCGCGGTGGATTAGAAGGGCTGCATTTTGTGCAAGCGCAAGCGCAGCAACTGCTCGCCAAAGGCGGCTTTTTATATCAAGAAATTGAACAAGCTCTTACGGCGCTCGATAGCGCGATGATTGAAAAACACTTAAGCCCCGGCGGCAGTGCAGATCTATTAGCCGCTACTTGGTTAATTAATGAGTTAGCGCAATTGTTTCAAGTCCGTCACGAGTAATTTTGATTGTTAACTTTAAGATCGGAAATTCTTAAAAAGCAGCCATAACTGGATGCAATGTTGAATCGATATTTGAAATCAAGAGACTTTTGGGGTAAGCACAATTCGTCATAGTATTCTCTCTCGTGCTGGAAAGTTACTCACCAGTTGGTTGAAAACAGAGGCAAAGACCTGTAATTTCCTGAAAAAAAGCCCCTATTTACAGGGGCTTGGTAAGCTTAGAGAGACTCAAAAACCCTTATTCGATGTTTTGGATCTGCTCGCAGAATAGCATTGGTCATGCCCTGTGAGACCAGTGCTTTCAAGCGATTGTGGTGAGTAACTGTATCACGTTACTCACCGATATACTCACCAGAAAGATTTTGGCTAATTTACTGATGTTGCATCCAAAGCAGCAGATCGGACAGCAACCAGGACTTGGTTGTACCAACTTGCTTGGCTGCCGGAACTTGACCTTTTCGGCTTAGTCTCCACCATGTGGTATTGCTGACTGAGGTGATCTGCTTGCGCTCAGCTTCTCTTACCAAGCGCTCTGACTCACCATAGGCGTTCAAGATCTCTGCTCTTTGTGTCAAAGTCGGTTCAGTATAAGGCATTTACTTTTTCTCCTCTACCCGGTGAGACATCAACCAAGCATCGAGATCATCGCGCTTGAAGTACAGTTTGCGGTTCGGTTTGTAGTGCGTGATTTGCTTGGTATGCGTGAGCTTATAAATGTACTTAACAGACAAGTTTGCATACTGTGCAGCTTCCTCTGCGCTTAAGAACTGTTTTTGCGATGTTATTAGAGTGCGGAGCTCTTCGGTTGCCGCTTTGATATCTGCCAACAGAGCTTGAGCTTCGTTTCTATCGCGCTGGGAAATGGGAAAATGGGAAATCATGCCTCACCTCCTTTTTGGAAACGGCTGAAGTCAACATCGAGATCTAGTTGTTCGGTAATCCTAGCTGGGAAGATTTTAAAGTTTCGAGCTGCACGGCCAGAAACATTGCTTTTGAATGTGCCTCGGGCTGGTTCATTGGTGTGCAGCCAGCCTTGCCTTTTCAGAAATAGCGCGGTCTGAATGACCTGATGGTCAAAATGCAGCTTAAAAGCTCGCTTGAACGCATCTCGATGGATATGCCAGCAAAGCTCGCCTCTCTCGTATTGCCACCATCCATTTTTGGCTATTTCACCGGGTAAACTCATTGAATACTGCCACTTGGGAATGATTTGCCGCAGCTGGTTCTTTATATGTCGCTCTTCAAAGTCACAATCTTCATCCTGGTTGGCTACCCATACCTCAAAGATTTTTCCGATCTCCATAATGGCGCTGCCTTTACTCCACGGAAGCGCACCTAATTCAATGGCAAGCTCGCCAACGGAAGCGATAAAGGCGAAGCGGTCAGCTGCGAAACTTATCTGATTGTTTTTTGTTAGTTCGTAGCAATCAAACCAGATCGATGATATTGATTTAATTCTTGAGGTTAGTTTTTCCCTGATGTCATCAATGGACGCGACCTGGTTTAGAAAGGGTTGAAGCGCTGTACCATGCTGGTGTGATGTTACTTGGGCTATGTGTTCAGCAAACTCTTTAGCAGAGTTGAGTTCATGTATGTGCTCGAAGGCTCCGTATTTCTGAAACAGAGGAATTTCAAAAAATCGCATCAGCTGGCCAGCTTGAACCTTTCGGTTTGCTTGGGCTAGAACTTGAGCAAGGCCAATTTCTCCTGTCGAGAGCCCTACAATGTTCCAGTGATACTGCTCTTGCAGGTTGGCACTTTTGGTTGCTCTTAGCTTTGATGTGCCATTGCCTAGTTGATAAACGCCGGTCAGTACCGATTCAGGATCTGCCTGTTGGAATTCATCCAACAGAACAATCATGTTGTTGCGTGACTTAGCCCTGGCCTCTAGGCCGTTGCTGGTACTACTCCAAGAATCACAGTAATTAAAGTCAGAGCAAACAGAAGCCGCAAGTCGCAATAAGGTAGTTTTACCATGTTTAGAACTGCCTAGAAAATGTACTAGAAATGAGTCCCAATCCAATTTGGATAGCAAAGGAGCAGCGAAAGCTGAGCACAGTGAAAAAGTCATTAAAGCATTGTTTTGGCATAAGCGGGCAACGGACTCTTGCCAATCCATAAATGTACCTTTGGCACTCAACTTCTCTGCGGAATCATTTTGGAAAATCACTTCTTGTTCACTAAAGCCCGCTACCCAGCTTGGTGTAACAAATTGATCGTAATACCAACCAGTTTGATCAACCGTAACTACAGTGTCTGTTGGTGATGATGACAAAATATAGTCAATGATGTGTTTCCAGTAACCCTGCCTGTAATGTATGTATAAGCCCGTATCAGCAAGTGTTTGAATCATAGATCGCCCTCCATCAGCAAGAATATCCTTCATTTTGAAGACTCGTTCGTGATGCTCGCCCACTCTTGAGCGCCATTGGATTAGAATGCCAAATCCTTTCTTAAAATCTGGGTCATACGTGTGAGCTTTAACAGAGATAGGTCCCGCTATTAGTTCTGGTGGTGCGCCTTCAGGTAAAGACATCAACCCCTCATCTCGTTTCTCGATTGTTAAGTTCATTGCAAATCCTCATTGGATTGGCCGCGGCGCTGTGTTTTTCAAGTGTTTTCAGTTCATTTCGTCGACATGAATAGACTATCGTTGCAGGGAACGTTTTTAGGCATCTGGAACTGCCTTTGGTGAGCGATTTGGCAGGCAATTTAAAACAAAATAAGGATAACTTTGGTCGAATGGCTATTTTAGTATCATAAAGTGATACGTTTTCACATGTGAAACTTGGAGTTAGGAATCTCGAGAGGTAAGCAATATGAGGGATCAATTTATATGATCCCCCCATAACAATGCTTTGTTAATTAATAACTCTTAGGATTGGTTGAGTGGCTTTAGTTGAAAGGTGAATTGCCTCATCCCCCTTGTTTGATACAACAGTTTTTAACATAAAAAATGGGTTGTTAAATGTTAAAGCTGAAAGTTCATCTTGGGGTAATTTCAGTTCATTGAGTATTTCGGTTCGAGATAAGTTTTTTTCTCTTAATTTATTGAAAACCTTTTGAAGTACTAAAGATGTCTCTCTGCTCTCCAAACCCTCTGGCTCTGATTTTCTGCCGTAATAGTTTGATAGTTCAATATTTAATTGACGATAATGCCACTCTGACGACAACCCTAAGTCAAAAGTTCTTCGTATTAGAGCTGCCAACGATACTTTCCAATATTTCTTCAATTTCAACAGTTGGTTGAGCGAAGGGTATGATGGCACTTTCGCAAGAATGCTTCCTTTCGGCATCAGAAATGCTGACGCAAATCGATCAGCTTGTTCTTCTGCTTGGCGCCCGTTGTTGGATGCATGTTTGTGTAATACAAGATGCCCAAGTTCATGAGCGGCATCGAAGCGACTGCGTTCTGGAGTTTTCATTGTATTGAGAAAAACAAAAGGTTTCTCGTCTAGCCAAAATGAGAATGCATCTACTTCGACACAATTCTCCGTCAATGAAAAGACACGTACCCCTTTAGATTCCAAAAGGTGAATCATATTTGAAATGGATAACTCACCTAGGCCCCAATGTTCTCGTAGCAGTTGTGCGGCACTTTCAGGATCTGCGAAATCTTCATTACTGCAATCTAAAATATCATGTTGTTTCAGATTGAATCGACTTTCTAACCAAGCATTAAACTCAACGGCTAACGTTCCTGCACTTAGAGCCGCGTCTCTTTTGGATGCACTAAGCTTCGTCATAGCTCGGAAGCTTACGCCTTCTTTTACTATTTGCTCGGGATTATCCGCGTAGAAAAATTCAGTAGGATAATTGAGGATATCTGCAATACGACTCACTAAGGTTGAGTCAATTGTGTCTAGAAGCCCTTTATTTTCATACGTCGAAAGTGTTCTCGTAGTGATCCCTGTTAGTTCGGCTAACGCCTTTTTTGTATATCCTCTTCTTTCTCTGGCAATTTTTAGTCTTAATGAGTTAAACATTGTCGTTACTTATTTCTTCGATATCAAAGTCAATTTCATCATTAAAATCGACTTGTGAATCAACGAGCTCTTCGTTGTTCATGTCAATAATTATACGATTTTCAAGATCAAATCCTGTCACGTAACCTCGTTTATTGTAGGATACAGGTCTTGCAAGTTCAGCGGTAAGCTTATTGTTGTTTTTGTCAAAATGATGGAGAAGGAACCAAACATCACAATTTAGTTTGTTTCTTTGATTCGACTCAGGAAGTGTTTCTGGGAACAAGTCATAGTTGAGAGATTCTTCGAACTTAAGCGCTAAGAGATCTAGAGTAAAGTCACCCTTGTCTGTAATGGACTGCGGGAAACCAGCAAGATTTCCAGTTTGATCGCAAGCACTACAGAGGTAGATAGCAATCCCTTCATCTTTGTTGATTGTAAGCTCTACATTACGAATTGATTCTCTTACGTATCCGTATGGTTTTAGTAGTTCTCGCAGAGCACGAATCGTATCACCATAAAAATATTGACCACCACTAGTGGCTGGGTTGTTTTCGGTCATTCTCTTTCGGGCACTCAAGCCACGTTGCAATGCTTCCTTGATATGTGGACGATGAGATACTAAGTGTTCTCGATGATCATCTTCGACTATCGTGCTCTTTTCATTATTGACCATATTGCTTAGCGCTGAGTTCATATAGTTCCCCTTAATCCCATTTCCTGTATTTTAACCTCGATCGAGATCAAAAAACAAGAAACGTGGTATTTTTGTCTTTTTTGTATGCTTATCGCTTTGTCCACATTAGACATTTTATTAACTTCCTGACTAATACATCCTAGGGATACAATACTGATAAGTAGTTGAAATCTTTCTCCTATGCCCCAAGTTGTACATAAGTGTCACTGGAAGGAAATCGAGATGTACATTGAGTCTGTTAGCATAAAAAATTTTAGAAGCTTTGGCCCTGAAGGACAGTTTATCTCTATGGAGTCTGATTTTACGACTTTGGTTGGGGCTAATGGCTCTGGAAAAACAGCCTTGATGCAGGCCTTGCAGCGAATGTTCGGCATATCCAATGAGCAGCGGACGATACGTCGTCAAGACTTCCATATCCCCTCTTTGGAAGAAGAAATACCCAGTAAGCGGACTCTCACGCTTGAAGCCATTGTCGCCTTCCCCGAACTGGAAGATGAAGACGGAGATCACTCTGTGATACCAGATTTCTTTCATCATATGAGCGTGACAGATGAGGGCGGCAAACTGAAGTGCCGTTTGCGCTTGGACGCGGAATGGGAAGATGATGGTTCAATAGATGGATACATTACGAGTCAGTTCCGAGCGGTCACTACATGGGGTGAGCCTGAAGAGGCTGATTTTTGTAACGTGCGTCCAGCGGATCGCTCTCGAATCCAATTGATTTACGTCCCTGCGACACGATGCGCAGTTTCTCAGGTATCAGCCTTTCTGAAAGGCCGACTTTGGAAGGCTATTAATTGGTCAGAACAAGTTCGGTCATCTTTTACTCAAAAGGCCACAGAGCTGAACGAATCTTTTGAGGGTGAAAAGGCGATTAGAACCGTTACCGGAAAGCTCACAGAGCGTTGGCAGGAACTGCACTCTGCTGGAACTGATAGTACACCGAAGTTTCGCCCGGTTGACCTACGCTTTGAAGAATTTGTTCGTAAGGTAGAGGTACTGCTGCACCCAGATGAAAGTGGTCGGGATCGGAGTATTGATGAGCTAAGTGATGGCCAAAGTTCGCTGTTTCACATCGCCATGACTTCAGCCACTCTCGATGTTGAAAACGAGATATTAGCCCAACCAGAGAGTGAAGATTTTCTCGGTGCAGACTTGCCCTTGCCCTCGTTGACTATTTTGGCACTTGAGGAGCCGGAGAATAACCTAGCCCCATACTATCTATCGCGAATCATAAGCCAGATCAGCAGCCTAGTGCATGGCTTAAGAGCACAAGCAGTACTATCTAGCCATTCGCCGAGCATTCTCGCCAGAATCCAACCAACGCAAGTAAGGCACTTCAGGTTAGCAACAGAATCAAACACCACTGTTGTTCGTCAACTGACTTTACCCGATGAAGAGAATGAAGCTGCAAAGTACATCCAGCAAGCGGTGAGAGCCTATCCAGAGTTGTATTTCGCTAAGGTCGTGGTTCTCGGAGAGGGGGCTTCTGAGGAGGTAATTCTTCCTTCGATATCAGAGGCTATGGGCATACCAATTGATAAATCCTTTGTCGCCATGGTTCCATTAGGGGGCCGCCATGTAAACCACATGTGGCGTTTGCTAACAGATTTACAGATCCCCTTTATCACATTACTTGATCTGGATTGGGGGCGGCACGGCGGTGGCTGGGGAAGGATTAAGAACGCAGTCGCCAAGTTGATAGAGTATGGGGCAAACCCAAGTGAGATTTGGCAATCCCCTAACCCTTTAGGATATCAATATGATCTTGATGCATTTGATACTTTTCCGCTTGGTGATTTGACTAGTATTAGGTCTTGGGTTTATGCCCTCAGGCGCCACGGTGTTTATTTTTCAAGCCCATTAGATATTGATTATTCGATGTTAAAAGCATTTCCTGGCCATTATCGAGTGGTCCCAGATGAAAGCTCTAATGGACCATCTATGCATGGTGATCCAGGCAATGCTGTTATGGGAGATGAAGGGCATCCTAGCTTCTACGCGGATGATGTACTTAACTTGCGCTGGTACAGATATCTGTTCTTAGGAAGAGGTAAACCAAGTACGCATATTCGAGTGCTTGGCTCTATTCCGTCAGAACAGTTGGCTCAAAACGCGCCAGAAGAGCTACGAGCTTTAATTCAGTCTATTCACGCAGCTCTTCAAAGCTAGGGGGCTAGGTGAAGTTTATTCAACCCAATCATTGGCAGCCCAAAGGGATCGAAAATCTTGAGCCAAATGCTTGGCAAGCACTAAGGCGACGAGAGTCCACAAGCGTTATCGCAGGCCCTGGAGCAGGAAAAACAGAGTTTTTAGCGCAAAAGGCTGCATATTTTCTTGAGACAGGCCTATGCCCACCAAACAAGAAAATTCTGGCCATTTCATTTAAGACTGATGCCGCAAAAAATCTGGCAAATAGAGTGAAAGAGCGTTGCCCGGAAGAACTCGGTAATCGATTTGTTTCGATGACTTTTGACGCTTTTTCCAAAAATATAGTTGACCGTTTCCGAATGGCGTTACCACCACAGTGGAGACCAACAAAACCATATGATGTTACTTTTGCAACCCGCCAACAGATAACTCATTTTTTAGACCAGCAGCGGCAACAAAATAGTCATGTCTCTGGATTGTTGAATGCTGTAGCCAGAATAAATCCAGTAACTTTTGAGTCTACATTTGTTGGCTCAAGGAGACTTGGTCTAGCTTCGAACGACATCGGTGAACGGACTCTTTATGATAATTGGTTAGCCGAACAAGTACGTTGCGGAGATGGAGAGCCATCACAGCTGACGTTTATGACAATAAACCGGCTGGCTGAATATATAATTCGTACCAATGACCATGTGCGACGAGCTTTGAGAGCAACGTATCCATATGTATTTGTGGATGAATTCCAAGATACGACTTATGGTCAGTATGATTTCCTGCTGTCAGCCTTCGGTTATAGTGAAACAACTGTAATGGTTGTGGGGGATTATAAGCAGAGGATCATGGGTTGGGCTGGGGCCCGAGGTGATGCGTTCCATCAGTTTGAGGCTGATTTTTCGGCACAACGATATCCGCTGTTACTTAATCACCGCTCTTCACCTGAATTGGTCAGGATACAACATGTTATTGCACAAGCTATTGACCATGAGGTGAGAGAGGTTCAAACAAGTAATCACAATCAGGTATTTGGTGATGCAGCTTGGATTTGTTTTAGCCGTAACGTAGATCATGAGGCCAGTTACTTGGCGCAGTGGATTGCGAATGACATGCGAAGCAGGTCATTGAACCCAAGGGACTATTCCGTTCTGGTGCGCCAAAGACCTGAGGATTACGAAGAGCAGCTATCTTCGTATTTAACTCAGTACGGGCTTAGCTTGCGAAATGAAAGTGTGAAAATAGGTAAAACTACTCTTCAGGATTTACTTGCTGAGGAGTTGACTATTTTGTTCTCTAATCTTCTAAGGCTAGGACTTGGGCATCGAAATGCGCAAGTTTGGAATCAGTTATCAGCAGATGTACAGCAGCTTCGTAACACAACCCAAGAAGATGAAAAAGCACTGAGACAGGTTGAACGCCGGTTAGCATTATTTATTTCTGAACTCAAGGAGTTGATGCGACAATCGTTTACACCAGACAATGCTCGCCTCGTTTTTGAAAGAATTATTGCCTTTATTGATTTGAATGATCTTCGGAAAACATTTGCTCGTTACGCTACTGGTGATCTACTTGAAATAAATCTGGCAGCACTTGAAGAGTTTTTTACAAACTGTGTTGATACCCAAAGTTGCTGGGGAAATTTCCTGGAAGAATTTGAAGGTACAAATCAGATTCCGCTAATGACAATTCATAAAAGCAAGGGGCTGGAATTCGATACAACTATTTTCATGGGGATCGATGATAATGCTTGGTGGTCCTATCGACCTGGCGATTCCGAAGGGTTATCGACATTTTTTGTTGCACTGTCTCGTGCGAAACAAAGGGCGATATTTTCCTATTGTCAGCAAAGAGGACAAAGAATCAAGGTCGCAGATTTTTATGCGTTGCTGACGACTGCTGGTGTACAGGAGTATGTGATCCCACCTAGCTAATTATTTTTTGCTAAGGTATCCAAATGCGACCGTATGGTCGCCTTTGGATATCTTGTTTGTATGATACAAAGTCCGCGTAATCCAAAGAGCATCAAACGTTAGCTTTCTGATTTTTTGGGCTGAAAGCCCCCTCAGGGACTTTCACATGTGAAAGTCAGAAGCTCACATGTGAAAGTCAGAAGCGCTATCGAAAACATGCAGGCAAAGCCCCACATAAGTTTGGATAATACCAGTTAATGTTCCGTCCACTTCAGCTTTGATTTCCAAGGTCCCACATAGATATAGAAACAAAATCTAGCAGCCCCAGAGTGCTACTACTATTTTGGGTGAAAGTAATCATCTAGGCCCCACATTAGATAGTTAATTGGAAAGTGATTGGCTAGGTCCCGGTGAGGATATGCTATCGACGCGCTGCATTATTATTGGGGCAATGAAAGCAAAAAACGCTCAAACTGTCCTGATTGGGCATTTTCGCAGTGCAATCAAATTAGTAAGCCTCGCTAGACTGTAACCCGTAGCAGTCGTAAAAAAGGAGGCTTATCATGCAAGATTACTTAAAGTTAGATCAGCTGGCGTCTAATTGGCACCAGTTAGCCCACTATCGTGAGGAGTTTAATGAATCAGAGTACTTTGAAAAAGCTCTGGCCCAATCGGAATTACTCCTCGAAGAAATAACTAAAATCACACATCAAGAGCCATTTCGGCTCGAATTCATGGCTAGTTGCTTCGCTAATAACTTTTGGCGTTTCAATCGACATCATCGCTCACCTGAAACTCCAGAAGTGCCAGGTAGATTTGGGTGTCGCGTGAGAGTCAAAGATAATAAGTTTGAAGCTTCATGGTACATCAATGTTTTCCTCGATGAAGAAGACATGAAGCGCAGAAAAAATAAACACCAAAAAGTTAGGTCAATACATATTCCGAAGGGGCCTAGTAGTCGCTATCGCCCAAGTAGTTTTTCTAAAGCTCAAGATTGGGAAAAGGTGAAAATCAATTATGCAGAGGATGCTTTCCAGCTTCTCCGAGAAATCCGACATGAGATGGATAACATCAGAAAAAAAGTTGAAATGTGTCAGCGTCGTTTTATCAAACTGCGAACTCATTTTGAGTTGATGGAGGAGCCCAAATGAGTTTAGAAGAGCCATTAGTCGGTATTTTTGATAAAGATATTCAAGTTGATTTAAATAGCCTAACGATCAATATCCATGATTCTGTATTGTTATCTACGTACATTTCGAAAATGAAAGATGAGTTAATCGTACAGCGACGTGATTTAAAACGCTCAGCTTTCGCTCTGGAAGAGTCATTCAAAAATTACAGGGAGAAATTAAAGAAAGAGCACTCCGGACAGGAACCGTTTCGGTTTGTCTTTACCGTGTATATCGAGGATAACCTGCCTAACTTTCAATGGTTTAAAGTTATAGTTTTTAACAGAGACAAACCAGCAAAGCTAGAAATGTTAACAGGGAGCATTCTGAAGCACAAAAGAATGAGTAACGTCGCTGATTGGGAGCGGCAAATGTATTACCACATATGCCTACAAATAGAGGAAATGAAAGTGCGTTCAGACTTTATTTCAGACTTTGAGAAGAAGCTATTACAGCTTGTAGCTCCTGTAGATAAGATTGAAATGTTCGTTCGAAACAAAGTTAATTAAATCATAATCTTGGTTGATATTTTATTAAGCCTTGCCAGACTTGTTGGTAAGGCTTTTTTGTTGCTTTCAGCTTGGGGGTTGCATTTTTAAAATAGGTGATATGTTGGTAGTAAATAGGAGGGATTTCATATGATGAAATTGAAAATTCAAACAATTGCTACCAGTAAATTTAACGTGAGCGTAGCGTGGTTCTCTGGTTTATCAAAAAATGGTGTGATTGATGTACGCGTAAGTCAGATTGAGCATCGTATAGCAGTTGCAGAGCTTACTGTAGCGCGCTACTTGCTGTGGGACTGTAAAATATTTGGGCATCGCCCAGGTAGCGGTAAAGGTGTCGAACTAGGTTTACCGTACACGACTCTTCATTCTCTTAGTCTGAACTCTTGCGTTGAGTTGCAGCGAGCTAGTCAGTATTTGAAGACGTGGCTGAATGGTGTGCAACTCAATCCTGAAGAAATTGTCGGTGTTGCTGCTTCTACTGACCAGATACCAGTGATCCAGCCATATCGATTACCTCAACCCGTGTTTGATTCTCCAGTATTGGGGCCTGTTGCAATCAGTCGCCATGCAATACAGCGTTACCAAGAGCGCTTTCGTCACGGGTATACGAAGTCTCCCTGGTTGAGCCTGCAACGTCAGCTTTGTAACCCCGAACTTCGCCAAGCGAGACTCTCAGCTCGTACACGATTTCAGAAACTGCTGAAGCACGGAGACGATGGTAGCCAAGTTTGGCACCACCCGACGGGAGATCTATATTTCTTGCTAGTGCCACAGGAGACTCACTGGCTGGTCGTCACTATTTTTTCCCAGTTGAGTCGCTCTATGGCTGAGGAGGTAGCATGATTCTGAAGATGCATACCGTTTCTGCTGAAGTGTCTGCAAAGCATCCTGGCAGCGCTGGTATTGAACCCCATGCTTTCACAGAAAAAGACGCGAAGACAACAGTTCAGCGTGATTGGTTCTGGCCGCTAAAAGCCATGGTGAAATTAGTTCTTTTTTTTGTGCTGTTGTTTACTTTGCCCAGCCCAATTTCGTTCTTGATTATCCTATTTACCGCTTCTTATTGCGTTAACAAGCTAAATCGACGTTATGGCAGGCGTGGAGCCAGCACTGGCAGGGCGAGGAAGCTCCAAAGGCATGGACTGATATCGATGGGAGGTAGCTCGGCATCTGGTTTGGCAAGTTCAGGAATATACCAAGCTGGATTGGTTGGCATGACGGGTGCGAAATTGATACCTGATACCACAGATTTCATTTCTGATTCGAGCTCTTCATTTTGGTGCGGTGATATCAACCCAGCAAGTGGCCTTCCCATGATGGAAAATTCTTGTATTGATATCGGCGGCAATGTGTTTGGGGATGATAGCATGACTAGCATTGATACTGGTTTTGACTGTGGTGGTATTAGCTGCGATCCCTTTGATTCAACGATTTAAGGAGGTTGTATGGATTTGCTTTGGTATTGGCTCGCGGGGCTGATATTGACAATAGCTGCTGTTGGATGTGTCTACTGGTATGCCGCATATCAGGCAAAGCGGGGTGGGAGTAACAAGGAGGGGTAGTTTTCTAGATTTCCCACGTTTCCCAATTTCCCTGTGAATTTAGGATTTACTTGAGGTGTGTGGCTGGTTGCTAGCTAACTTTTGAATTAGTGTACTTTTTTCTTCTTCTGAGAGATTTTCTATAAGGCATAGAAGTTCAGCTGTCTTTGATGAATCACAGAAAAAGAACGCAATGGGTACGTTTAGTTCTTCTGCCATTTTTCTTAACGTGTTGATATCCGGCGTATGGCGGCCTTTCTCATAATGGTTCATGCGTCCACTCGCCACGCTTGGGTCCATACCAATACGAATACCGAGCGTTTTTTGGCTGATGCCTGCTCGCATTCTTGCCTCTTTAAGGCGTGTTGGTAGGGGGCTTGGGGTTGGCAAATCACATTCATCGATAATCTCTAGATACTTAGATCTTCTAAGTTTTTTATGATTCTGTATACTTAGGATATCTAAGCTTTGTGGTTGATGGAATAGTCATGGAGAGCAAAAATGCCTAGTAAGTTTGCACTTAAAAGAAAAACGAGAAGTGGTGTACCGTTGAAAGTCCTCAGTGTATGTTTATCGGTAGGTTTATCTGCCCAAGCATATGCTGTGCCTAGTTATGAGCTCACATATGGTGACTGGAAGCAGATGTGCGGTCAGCCTAACCAAGCGTGCAACTTTTTCCTAAAAGGTTTTTTGCAATCAGCTTCTTTTTGGACTCAGTGGGTTGAAGATGCGGCGTTACTTCGCCCTGATCTTAAAAGAGCAAATGATGTTGTGCGTTGGGTCAGTATGCCTCAAGATAATGGTCATCTTTGCTTACCAAGAAACATTCAGTTTGAATCAGTAAGATCTAATGTCGATCGATCTCTTGAGCTGTTGTATCGAGAACAGTCAGATTTTACTCCAGGGCCCAGTACATTGCTGACAGGGCCTGGTTTAAGGGTAAATTTGTATGATGCATTTAAGAATGCGTACCCTTGTCAATCACAGTAAGTGGCATATACGATCTGCAACTTTCTGGTGCGCTTCTCGTCGCTCCTCCAGAAAATCGTGACGGTTGTAGATGCCTTCAACACCTTTAAGTTTGTGATTTAAACACCTTTCAGCCACTTGACCATCAATGCGCTCAGCAGAAGCCAGTGTTCTGAAGGTACGACGCAGGTCATGGACAACAAAATAGTCAACCCCATCCATTTTATTTTT
Source organism: Vibrio sp. V04_P4A5T148 (assembly GCF_963875605.1). Lineage (NCBI taxonomy): Bacteria > Pseudomonadati > Pseudomonadota > Gammaproteobacteria > Vibrionales > Vibrionaceae > Vibrio > Vibrio sp. V04_P4A5T148. Next base: position 39,925 of record NZ_CAWNMS010000026.1, on the reverse strand, counting down.
GGTTGGCCTCTCTTTGTCACGACCAAACAAATATTTAATAGCGGTGGTTATTGTATCTGAGCCCATGTATGGATTTTTGCTCCTCCTTCTACTTGGAAATACATAATCGGACTCAAGCGCTCTGATTTTGAGTTCTTGCAGCCATTCCACAGCTTGGCGAGGAAGTGGGATAGTTAATGGTATGCCATTTTTGGTTCTCTCTTTGGGGAGCTCCCAGAGCGCATTATCTAAATCAAACTCAGCCCAAGGCGCTTGGCATAGCTCGCTATTTCTGACGCCTAGCACTAGATATAAGCAGCAAGCTAGATAGTTTTCTCGTGTAAAGCTTACATTGTTCTCTCTGAACACTCGAAACACAGTTGCTATCTCGTCTTCGGTCAAAACACGCTCTCGACTTTTTTCAACACCTCCTGCGTCGTTGACACGAAAAGCTGCTGCCGGGTTGAACTGTGTGAGATCGAGTTTGTTGGCATGTCGAAAAAGCTGTTTCATGTACATCAAGGTGTCATTTGCGATGCTTTTTCGGCCACTATCTACGACGCGCTTGATTACTTCTCTTACATCCAGAGCAGTGACTTGATCGATTCTTATTTTGCCCATAACTGGGTGGATTTCTTTGGTGTAGATACGCTTGGGGATGTTGGCGTGTTGCAGTCTTACTTGAAGATCGTTTTTATACCAATCATCGAACAGTTGTTCGACGGTTTCTATACCTGACCATTGGCGGCGTTGGCGTTCTGCCAGTGGATTGATACCTTGTTGGATCAGCTTTCGTTGTTGAAAGGCGGCATCGCGTGCATCTGCAAGGGATAGTTCTGGATAGGACCCAAGTGTCATTTCTGGACGACTGCCGTTGATTGAAAATCGCAAGATCCAAAAAGGTTCTCCAGAGGCGGGTACAACGAAGTAGAGGCCATTACCGTCTGCGGTTTTTCGTGGTTCATCTTTGGCTAAAGCGGCGACTTTTCGTGCGTTGAGCTTGCCCATATAGTTCTCCTTATAATGGAAAGTTACTCACCATTTAAGGGCATACTAGATCAATCCTACTCACCACTAAACTCACCAGTTGGTTGAAAATACAGGCAAAGACCTGAAATCTCCTGAAAACAAAAAAGCCCCAATTTACAGGGGCTTGGTAAGATTAAGTCAGCTTAGATAGACTCAAAAAACCTTATTCGATGTTTTGGATCTGCTCTCTCATTTGCTCAATCAGAACCTTAAGTTCTACGCCAGAGGCCGTAATGTCGGTGCTGATTGATTTCGAGGCTAACGTGTTCGATTCGCGGTTAAATTCTTGCATCATGAAATCGAGCTTACGGCCGCATGAGCCGCCTTTTTTGAGCACATTACGTGCTTCTTTGACATGCGAATCGAGGCGGTCTAACTCTTCGGCAACGTCTGATTTTTGTGCAAGTAAAATCAGCTCTTGCTCGACGCGCGTTGCATCAAGCTCAATCTTTGCTTCTTCAAACTTAGTCAATAGACGTTCACGTTGCCATTGCAGGATTTCTGGCATGCGTGCGCGCACTTTTACCACTTCTTCACTGATCGCCGTCAGGCGTTGTTCGATTAACGCCTTCATGTTGTCACCTTCACGGCCACGTGCGTCAATGAATTCAATGATTGCGTCATCAAAGCCTGCTAATAAGGCTTTATTAATGCTGTCCATGTCTTGTTCTGGCGTTTCCATTACGCCGGGCCACTGCATGATTTGAAACGGATTAATGCGGCTTAGCTCGCCTGTCATGTGCATGACTTGGTTGGCGGCTTTAATCACTTGATTGGCGAGTGCTTCATTGATATTCAGCTCACTTTTAGCCGCAGGGTTTGCTTCATAACGTAAGTGACATTCTACTTTGCCGCGCGCTAAACGTTGGCGAAAGCGTTCACGCAGTACAGGCTCAAGACTACGAAATTGTTCCGGCAGGCGGAAGTAGGTTTCAAGATAACGTTGGTTTACCGAGCGAATTTCCCATACCGCGGTACCCCAATCACCTTTAACTTCTTTACGCGCGTACGCGGTCATGCTGTAAATCATTGATTTGTCCTTTGCTCACGAAGATGAAATATCAAACGAGAGATATGTTAGCACTAGCTTCACGCGTGTACTAGGTTCACGCCAATGCAAAGGGTGACCAACCTAGCGTCAAGGCGGCTAATCCGCTATAATCTCGCCCCAATCGATTCCGTCTCACTCGATAAAAGGTAGATGCACTATGCGTCCAAATGACCGCGCGGCCGATCAAATTCGCCCAATTAAAATCACTCGCAACTACACTGCTTATGCTGAAGGGTCAGTATTGGTGGAATTTGGTAATACCAAAGTATTGTGTAATGCCACTGTCGAAGAGGGTGTTCCTCGCTGGTTGAAAGGTCAGGGTAAAGGTTGGGTTACTGCCGAATACGGCATGCTGCCACGTGCAACCCATTCACGGACTCGTCGTGAAGCGACCAACGGTAAGCAAGGTGGCCGCACCATGGAGATCCAACGTCTCATCGCTCGCAGCTTACGTGCTGTGGTGGATTTAGAGGCAATGCCAGAGGTGATGATCACGGTTGACTGTGACGTTATTCAAGCGGACGGCGGTACTCGCACTGCATCAATTACGGGCGCAAGTGTGGCACTAGCGGATGCGTTTGCTCATCTGGTTGCTAGCGGTAAATTGAAGAAGAATCCAATGAAAGGCCATGTTGCTGCTGTCTCAGTAGGCATCTTGGGTGAAAACATTTTATGTGATTTGGAATACGTGGAAGATTCTGCCGCTGATACTGATATGAATGTGGTGATGACTGAAAACGGTAAGATGATTGAAATTCAAGGCACCGCAGAGGGTGAACCGTTTAGCCATGAAGAGCTGATGGATTTACTGACCGTTGCCAAGAAAGGCATCGCTGATATTGTTGAAGCGCAGAAAGCATCGTTATTAGATTGATCAAGTAGCTCCCAGTTGGGGGCTATTTTTTTGCCCGTTTTATTCATTGTATTGTTGTTCGTGATGACCCCACCCTAACCCTCCCCTATAAGGGGAGGGAATAAAGGAAGTGTTCCTAATATTGCCCTTGAGTGGAGGGAATTCATCATCTTAGTACCTCTCCTTTTAGGGGAGGCAAGCATTATCTTAGTACCTCTCTTTTTTAGGGGAGGCGAGCAGCATCTTAGAACCTCTCCTTTTTCGGGGGAGGTGAGCACCACTTTAGTACCTCCCCCTTTTAGGGGGAGGCTAGGAGGGGGTTGTTCTTGTTGAGAAAGCGAAATAAACCAAAGTGTATGAGTTAAGAGAGAGAAAATCATGAAAGCATACCAGCGTGAATTTATTGAATTTGCACTAGAAAAAGAAGTCTTGAAGTTTGGCGAGTTTACTTTGAAGTCTGGCCGAAAAAGCCCTTATTTCTTTAACGCTGGCTTGTTTAATACTGGCCGTGATTTAGCGCGCTTAGGGCGTTTTTATGCCGCTGCTTTAGTCGATTCTGGGATTGAGTTTGATGTGCTATTTGGACCTGCGTACAAAGGGATCCCAATTGCGACTACAACTGCAGTAGCGTTGGCTGATCATCATGATGTTGATACGCCGTATTGCTTTAACCGTAAAGAAGCGAAAGACCACGGTGAAGGCGGTAACTTGGTCGGTAGCGCATTAGAAGGGCGCATTATGCTGGTGGATGATGTCATTACGGCTGGTACTGCCATTCGTGAGTCGATGGAAATCATTCAAGCTAACGGTGCGGATCTTGCTGGTGTTTTGGTAGCAATTGACCGCCAAGAAAAAGGCAAAGGAGAGCTTTCTGCAATTCAAGAAGTCGAGCGTGATTTTGGTTGCGCGATCATCTCAATTGTTAGCCTGACCGATCTGGTTACTTACCTTGAAGAGAAAGGGGCAGATGCTAAGCACCTTGAGGCGGTAAAAGCGTATCGTGCTCAGTACGGAATTTAAGCATCAACTTATTTGCGAATCGTAAAGCCACTTATTGAAAAGTAAAAGCCCCGAGTTTGTCGCTCGGGGCTTGTTTGTTATGAGTTTAGTTATTCTAGCGATTAACTTTGATCGCCATGGTGCGAGTTATCGTAAATTTCCGAGCCATCACGCTGCGTTTTCAACAGTGATAAATTCCACATGTACTGTTCTGGGCGTGGTGTGACTAAATCTTCAATCGCCTTATTCATAGCGCGTGCATCTTGCTCTTCATCGCCCGTTGGAAAGTTTTCTAATGCAGGCAAAATATGCACTTCGTACTTACAGGTTTTATCGTTATAAGCAGGCAAAATTGGCACGACTTTCGCCTTTGATAGGCGCGCCATTTTACCAAAACCTTTTAACGTGGCTTTTTCAGTGCCAAAGAATGGAACAAAGACCGAGTTGGCCGGGCCAAAGTCTTCATCGGGCAGCCAGTAGCCTAAGTATCCATCTTTAATTGAACGTACAAACGGTTTTACCCCTGCATCACGTGCAAAAATACGCCCGCCATATTGCATGCGTTGGACGTGCATTAACCAATCACCGATAGGATTGCGCTGTGGCTTCATGATGGTGGTTACTTTATAGCCTTTTGCAGCAAGCATTACCGCAGGGTAATCGACCGCCCAAGCGTGAGGGGCGAGGATGATCACGTTCTCGCCAGCATCTAACAATGGCAATAAGTTCTCTTCACCAATCATGATGCCGCGTTGCTGATTGTGTTTTGTGGAACGAACCAAAAACTCCGAATAACCGAGCATGTATTGTGCTGCTTTGACAAAGGTTTCTTCCAAAATAGTCTGGCGTTCTTGCGGGGATTTTTCAGGAAAGCATTTTTCCAGATTCACTCGCGTGCGGCGTACAACACGGCCGTTTTTACGTACCGCAAAGGTGGATAATTTGCGTGCTAGCCTATCTCGCCATACGGGTGGCATAAAGGCGAACAGAGCGGCAAAGAAGATCCCAATCCAAGTTCCCCAATGTTTTGGGTGTAAAAAAGACCATTGGAATGTGGGGTTGTGCAAGTGTTTGTCTGTGCTGTTTTCGTTGTTGCTCATTGAAAGCAAAACCTTTTTCTAGTTATAAATAGCGAGAGTTAGTTAACGTTTCATCTGGCAAAGATTTAAAACGCTTATGCAGCCACATCCACTGTTCTGGTGCGCGTAGAATCACTTCTTCAACGTATTTATTCATGTAAGCGGCGGCGGCGGTCATGTCATCTTTTGGATAGTCGCCATCAATGGTTTTATCGGCGATGATTTCGTATTTTCCGTTGGCGTTTCGAAACCCTGAACCAGGGACAATCGCGCATTGGCTAGTATAAGCCAGAATACTGGTGCCTGTGGTGGTACACGCTTCTTTGACCGCAAAGAAGGGAACAAACACCGATTTGTTATGGCCGTAATCTTGATCGGGTAGATAAAATAGGCGTTCGCCCTTTTTGAGTACGCGGATCATCTGTTTAATGTCGGTGCGGTAGATTAGTTTATTGCCATTGCGTGTGCGACCACGGTATTGGATAAATTCATACGCAGGGTTGCTGTGTGGGCGGTAAACGCCATAGCCTTCAAGGCCTATTACACCAAAAGCACGTGCCGTAATTTCTAAATTTAACGCATGTACGCAACACAGCAGTGCGCCACGTTTTTCTTGTTTGAGTTGCAAAAGGGCACTGACATCTTTCACATCAAGCAGGCGAGCAAAACGCCAAGTCGGCCAAAACCAAGTAATTCCGGTTTCTATCAGCGCCATGCCAGTGTTTTTAAAGTTTTCGTTAACAATATGCTCAATCTCACCTGCACTTTTCTCTGGAAAAGATAGCTGTAGATTACGCGTGGCAATGTGTACTCGCTTGTTAGCAAAGCGCATTCCAAACGCGCCCATGCTGCGTCCTATTTTTAGTAACGCAAAATAAGGAAGCAGGTTGACCATTAAAGCGAGTAGCCCAAAGCTAAGCCACACGCCCCAATATTTAGGGTGCAGTAGCGAGAGGGAAAACTCAGGTTTACCGTATTTTTCTTTGCTCATTACTCTTGATTCTTTCACTGATGATGATTCTTTGTCACGACGGTGGTGGTTTGTTTTTACTGAATCTGAGCGCTTAATAATGCCCAATACTCTTCAAAATTTGCCGTCGGTTGGTATTTAAAGTCAGATCGCACAAAGCGATTTAGGCTTCCTTCCACTTGGCCAAGCAGTTGAGCGGCTAAAATGCTTTCGTCGACGGGGAAGGATTTACCTTCACGCAGTTTACGTTCGCGAAGGATCTGACGTAGTGACGTTTCTATGCGTTCGAACAGTTGGTTGATCCGTTCACGCAGTCGCTCATTTTCAAACATTAGAGCATGGCCGGATAAAATTCGTGTCAAGCCCGGGTTACGTTCCGAAAAAGCCAAGATAAGCTGTAGCACTAAGCGGATGCGGTTGAGTGTATCTTTCTCTTCATCCAAAATGCGATTAATCCGCGACATTAAAGACTCTTCAATAAACTCAATCAAGCCTTCAAACATCCGTGCTTTACTCGGAAAATGACGGTACAAAGCCGCTTCAGAAACGCCCACTTGTTTGGCTAGCTTTGCTGTGGTGATGCGTGATGCACCATCGTTAGATTCCAGCATTTCAGCGAGTGCTTGTAGAATCTCTTCACGACGATTGATTTTCTTATTGACGGCCATGACCCGATTTCCTTTTAGTTACCACATGCTTGTGAGCAAATATTTATACCCTTCAGATGGTTTGGGTATTGTCCATTAAGCGCAGTAGTTTAACGGACAGTTTTCGGACTGCGTAGCGTAAAAATGAAAATGATTGAACTGGGTGGTGATTTTACCACCCAATAAACGCTATGAACCCTAAAAGAAGCTTAGAACGTCTGTTTGTAGCCTACAGTTGACTCGCGATCAGTTGCATCAGCGCGTGAGCTAATGCAGATTTTGAACTCAAAGGTAATGCTTGCTCTCCGCCTTGCCAATAAACGGTCAGCGCATTGTCGTTACTATTAAAGCCTTGGCCCGCAACAGAAACATCATTGGCGCAGATCATATCCAGTTTTTTGTTGAGCAGTTTAGCGCGGGCATATTTTTCAACTTGCTGCGTTTCAGCCGCAAAGCCTACCGTGAACGGGCGGTTTTCTTTCAATGCAGCTACGCTGGCGACGATGTCGGGATTTTTGACCATGGTGATGAGCATGTGATCGCTCGCATCGGTTTTTTTGATCTTTTGATCGGCGACGATCTCAGGGCGATAGTCGGCTACGGCGGCGCAACTGATGAACACATCATGTGATTGCGCTTGCGCCATCACTTGCTGATGCATATCGCAGGCACTTTCCACATCAATACGTTGTACTTGTGGCGGTGTGAGCAAATTGACCGGGCCACTGATCAGAGTCACTTTCGCGCCCAATTGAGCGGCGGCCTGCGCAATCGCATACCCCATTTTGCCTGAACTGTGGTTACTGATATAGCGAACTGGATCGAGTGCTTCACGGGTTGGGCCTGCGCTAATCAACAGTGACTTACCGGCGAGCAGTGTGCTGTTTGCCACCTCTGTTTGGAAAAAAAAATCGCAGCGCTCAACCAATTGCATTGGCTCAAGCATGCGGCCCGGGCCAACATCGCCACACGCCTGTTCACCAGCTGCTGGGCCCCAAATCATCATGCCTCGGCGTTTAAGCGTGGCAATATTCTCTTGTGTGGCGATATTGCGATACATCTGCTGATTCATTGCCGGCGAGACGGCCACTGGCGCATTGGTGGCTAAAATCAAAGTGGTGAGTAAATCATTACCCATCCCTGCGGCGACGCGCGCGATGAGATCCGCTGTCGCGGGAGCCAGTAGGACTAAGTCTGCCCATTTGGCAAGTTCAATATGGCCCATAGACGCTTCGGCGGCTGGGTCTAATAAGCTATCTGAAACTGGCCTGCCAGAGACGGCTTGCATGGTCAGTGGCGTTATAAACTCTTTTGCAGCGTGGGTCATCACCACTTGTACTTGAGCGCCTCGTTCAATCAAGCGACGCGTTAGCTCAGCACATTTATACGCAGCAATACCGCCGCTAATGCCGAGCAGAATCTTTTTTCCTGCCAGTGTTTGCATTGTCTTTTCCTCAAAAATTCTGCGCATTATGTTAGCACAACTCTCGCATCGAGTGACCTTATGATCCGCTCAATCCTTTCATATTGGACGAGTGTTTCTGCGTCTTTCATCACTTATCAATTACAAAAAACCATGAATCAAGCCTAAATAAAGAGAAGCAAAGTTGCAGGCTTAGCTATTTCTCTATGTTGTCTGAGTACCTTTAGCCCTAGGAGTGCTTAATGAGCCTCAAATCACTGCCCACAGAATCAATGCCACGCGAAAAATTGCTTGCTCGCGGTCCTCAGGCATTATCGGATGCTGAACTGCTGGCGATTTTCCTTCGTACTGGTACTCAAGGAATGAATGTACTCGCTCTCTCGGATCTGCTGCTGCGCGAGTTTGGATCACTTCGAGCGCTTTTTTCGGCCAACCAGCAAGAGTTTTGCCGCCATAAAGGGTTGGGCGAAGCCAAATACGTTCAATTGCAGGCGGTGCTTGAAATGACGCAGCGCTATTTGGCCGAAACGCTCAAACGAGGTGGCGCTTTGACTAGCCCAGAGCAAACCAAGCTTTATTTATCGAGTGTGCTACGCGATCGCCATCGAGAAGCCTTCTATATTCTGTTTTTGGATAATCAACACCGAGTGATCAGCGATGAAGTACTGTTTGAGGGGACGATTGACGCGGCCAGCGTTTACCCTCGTGAGGTGGTTAAAAGAGCACTCCACCATAATGCAGCGGCATTAATATTGGCCCATAATCATCCGTCAGGCGTTGCTGAACCTAGCCAAGCCGATCGCAGAATCACACGTCGATTAACCGATGCACTAGCGTTAGTGGACATCCGTATTTTGGACCATTTTGTGGTGGGCGATGGCGAGGTAATTTCTTTTGCAGAAAGAGGGTGGATTTGAATCACATTTTAGGTTGTGACTTAAGATTATTCTGGTATGATTCGCGCACTAAATTATCAACCTAAATCAGCTCTGCTTAAAAAAAGATCGCCAAATCCGTAAAAAGGATCTGTTCGGGTCTTGAGCAATGCATGTCAAGTTAGTATAATACGCGACCTTTGATAGCCTTGTATGGATTTTCCATAACGGTTTTTAACCTCAAACTTCTTAATACATCGAGAACGAGGTTCGGCCACCAAGGTTGATATCGAGCTGAAACGATTTGGAGAAGACATTCATGTCCCGAGTATGCCAAGTAACTGGTAAGCGTCCAATAACGGGTAACAACCGTTCACACGCACGAAATGCTACTAAGCGTCGTTTTCTGCCGAACCTACAAACTCATCGTTTCTGGGTAGAGAGCGAAAAACGTTTTGTTAAACTACGTCTAACTGCTAAAGGCATGCGTATCATCGATAAGAAAGGCATTGATGCTGTTCTTGTTGATATCCGTGCACGTGGCGAAAACGTTTAAGAGGAATTGAGCAATGGCTAAAGGCATTCGTGAGAAAATTCGACTAATATCTTCTGCAGGTACTGGTCACTTCTACACAACTGACAAGAACAAACGCAACATGCCAGGCAAATTTGAGATCAAGAAATTTGATCCAGTAGTTCGCCAGCACGTTCTTTACAAAGAAGGCAAAATCAAGTAATTGATTTTACGCTTTGTAAGCATTGAAAGACCCAGCTTTGGCTGGGTTTTTTATTGTCTGGAATTTGTATCCTGCAATGTCAGCCCTCACTATAATGTGCTAAGTTACTCAAAGATAAACTCTTAGGGATCACTTATGCGTATCAATCGCCGCCGTTGGAATAATATTCTTATCTTGGCTGTTATTGCTTTTATTGCCATTTTGAATTTACCCACAGTCATCAAAACTTATCTTATTGAACCGCCTGCTAGCCCTTATTCTTATGTGATTAATCCAAATGCACAGCTGCAAGCACTGCATTTTACTGACTGGTCACTTGAACTGAATCAAAACCGTTGGCGATCAAGCAAAGCAATTTCAGTTGCTCCTGAAATATTGGCACAACGCTGGCAGAGTTTAGTTGGTACAGAAGTAGATGATGCCACTTACGAGTCGCTTGCGTCTCTACTACGCAACCCACAAACCGTGGAGGTGTGGTATCAGGATCGCGAAGAGCCGCAAAGGATCACCTACTACCAAACCCCCCAGTTTTGGTTATTGAAAAATTGGCAAGAGAAATGGGTGGCACTTTCGGTAGAAGAAGCTTTTCTTTTTCCGAACTGAGCCATTATTTCTCTTTGAGCGTTGAACAAACCAAGAACGACGAATGAAGAATCGAGATTTATCATGCCTGAGTTACCCGAAGTTGAAGTAAGTAAAATGGGGATTAGCCCGCATCTAGTTGGTCAAACGATCCAGCAACTGACATTCCGCACGCCAAAATTACGTTGGACCATCCCTCAAGAGCTGAAACAGTTAGAAGGGCAAGTGATCCGCAATATTGCCCGCAGGGCTAAATATTTATTGATAGAGACCGATATTGGCAGTGCGATTGTTCACTTGGGAATGTCAGGTTCATTGCGAGTATTGGAGTGTGATTTTCCGGCAGGTAAGCATGATCACGTTGATCTGCGATTAACCAATGGCAAGGTACTGCGCTACCACGATCCACGTCGATTTGGCGCTTGGCTATGGTGCGAACAAGGAGCAAGCCACTCGGTGTTGAGTAATATCGGTCCTGAGCCATTAACCGATGATTTTGATGCAGATTATATTGTGCAAAAAGCGAACAATAAACGTATCGCTGTTAAGCAATTTATTATGGAAAATAAAGTAGTGGTTGGCGTAGGCAATATCTACGCGAGTGAATCACTGTTTAATGCGCGAATTCTCCCCACTCGGCCCGCTCATTCGCTGACACTGCCTGAGTGGAATTGCCTCGTGCGAGAAATTAAATCAGTCTTAGCAACGGCGATTCAACAAGGTGGCACAACCTTAAAAGATTTTGCACAAGCGGATGGCAAGCCGGGCTATTTTGCTCAAGAGCTTAATGTGTATGGCAAAGCGCAGCAGCCTTGCCCAGCGTGTGGGCAAGCGATTGAAGCGCTGAAAATTGGTCAGCGTAACACCTTTTTCTGCTCTGCTTGCCAAAAATAAGGTACGTCCTAAAGGCTATATTTTCTTGCCATGCAAGGCGTTAGCGACAATGTCAGGAACAAATTGATCAACTTCTCCACCATGAATCGCCACTTCTCGCACAATGGTGGAGGAGATAAACGCATGCTCCTCTGATGGTGTAAGAAACACACTTTCCAGCCCTGGCATCAAACGGCGGTACATGTTGGTCAAACCAAATTCATACTCGAAGTCAACCGTAGTACGCAAACCGCGGATCAGCACATTGGCTTTTTCATCACGCGCAAAATCGACCATTAACCCAGCAAATCCTTTGGCAGTGACATTCTCTAAATGTTGAGTGACGGCGCTGGCAAAGGCGACCCGTTCTTGCAGAGTAAACATGGTGTTTTTGCTTGGGCTGGCGGCGACGGCGATGATCACTTCATCAAACATATTGGCGGCGCGTTCGATCAGATCCAAATGACCATTGGTGATGGGATCAAAAGTGCCGGGATAAATCACACGTGAAATTCTTTTTTGGCTCACATTGGAAGGCTCATATTGGTTAACTGGTACTGATATTAACAAAAAGACTCAAAATTACCTATTGAACTCGGTATGATGTAGCCCGCACTAAACTGTGACACTTAGCGAGTGAGAGAAGAGACGATGAATAAGTTGTTGGTGATCCGTAACGATAAAATTGGTGATTTCATGCTGGCTTGGCCAAGTTTTGCGATGCTAAAAGCCTCGTTGCCAGATTGCCATATTACCGCGTTAGTCCCCAGCTATACCGTCGCGCTGGCCGAGCTTTGCCCGTGGATTGATGCGGTGATGGTCGACCCAACGGAAAACGCGTCCTCTGCGCAGAAAAAGCAATGTATTCAAGCGATTAAACAGCAACACTTTGATGCTTCGATCAACCTCTTCTCGACCACTTACAATGCACTATTAGTTTGGAAATCTCGTATTCCTTATCGTTTAGCGCCGGCGACTAAATTCGCTCAAATTTTTTACAACAAACGAATTAAGCAAAAACGCTCTCAATCAGCCAAAGCAGAATATGAGTATAACTTAGATTTGGTACGCGCTTTTTTGCATGATATTGGCAAAGAGGTTGTCGAGCCGAGCGCACCTTATTTGCAATTTGATCAAGCGAAGCTGGTTGAACAAAAAAGCAAACTGGCTGCGCAACTGCATCTCGATACCAGTAAACCGTGGGTATTCGTGCATGCCGGAAGCGGCGGTTCAGCGAATAATTTGTCGCTAGAGCAATACACGCAGCTAGTGATGGGGATCGACGGCGAGCAAGAAATCATCCTTACCGCCGGGCCGGGAGAAGAGGTGAAAGCGGCGCAGTTAAAAGCTTTGATTGAAGAAAAGGGCGGGCGAGCGGCATTGTATGATAAAAACGAAGGGCTTGTTGATTTCTCACGCTCGATTGCTTGCGCTGATATTTTTATCGCAGGTTCAACCGGGCCTTTGCATATCGCTGCTGCGATTGATGTGCCCACTGTAGGCTTTTTCCCCGCCAAACGTTCAGCCACGCCACTGCGTTGGCGACCATTGAATTCACAAGGTCGCCATATCGCTTTTTGTCCACCACAAGCAAAAGACAAAGAAACTCAGGCCGATATGAGCCGCATTGATATTAATGCGGTGTTAGCTGAACTTAACCCTTGGGCGGCTCAGTACTGGTTCTAACCCATAAATCGGCGTATTTAACAAAGGTTGAGTGCGCCGATAATAAAGAAAGCAAGAAGCCTTGCTTACCATCTAAAAAGCCTGCTTTTAAAACGTACATTTTCAAAAAGCAGCCAAATGCATGCAAAATACCTTGGCTAATGCTGCTTTTCTTACCACGTTTTTCTCGTTGCTCTGCCCATGCCTTGGCATAACCTGCTGATTTAACTAAATAATGATGAATATCGTTATAGGTGTAGTGAATCGCATCACCTGCAAGATTCTCGACTTTCATGCCATCTGCGACTTCGACTTTTTCATGCACCAAAGCCTCGTTATATTGCGTTAATTGAGTTGGGTAGAGGCGCAACACGCGATCAGGATACCAACCACAGTGGCGAATATAGCGGCCAAAAACCCAACTTAAACGGGCAAATTGATACAGTGTATTGGGTTTATTAGCCGCGACCGCTTGCTGAATGCTATCTTTTAACTCTTTGGTCACGCGTTCATCGGCATCTAGCCACAACACATAATCAGACTCGACATACGACTGCGCTAAGCGGCGCTGTGAGCCAAACCCAGGCCACTGCGAATTGACAAAAAACTTGTCAGTATAACGGCGTGCAATCTCTTCGGTATTATCACTGCTACCTGAATCTAAGACGACGATTTCATCTACCCATTGGTGAACGGTTTCCAAGCAAGCTTGCAGATGTTGCGCTTCATTTTTAACGATCAGCGCAACGGCTAAAGTAGGTTTGCTCACATTCATTCCTCGGATATTGGGTTTAGCTGAAAATCAGCCGTTATCTTATCAAACATTTGGATAACATGGCTTGCTTGAATGCGCTGCATCGCTTGTTCATCTTTGACGCGAGTACGCCAACTGACTTGCTCTTTCGTTTTTCCTGTTTCGGCAAACAGTGCTTCTTCATAAGCCGACACCACATAATCACGATACTGATAAGGCCCTGTGCGCTGCGGATTATGGTGAGCGTATAAACCGATAACGGGAGTATTCATTGCATTGGCCATGTGCGCAGGGCCTGTATCTGGCGCTATCACTAAATCGGCTAAGTCGAGCAGTGCCAACATCTCTTTAAGCTGGCTTTTACCAACGGCATTAAGTACCGGCTGAGTAAGTTTACTCGCTATTTCGGCTGCTAGATCAACTTCAATTTGCGCAGGGCTACCGGCTAAAATGATATGCCAACCAAGTTGTTGAGCATGCGTTATCACTTCTACATAACCTTCAGCGATCCAATTTTTATAAGCTTTACTCGCGGCAGGAACCACGACTAAATTACGCTTTGAGTGTGCAAGTTGCTGCTTGGCCCATTGATGATCGGAATCTGAATAAGTGAGTGACCACTTAGGTTCTTGTTTTTTGACTCCAAGGCACTCTGAGAACGCGAGTAAGCCATCTAATACATGAGGCGCTTGAGGCGATATCACTTTTACATTGGTAAATAGGTGCTGGAAATCTTGGCTGCGGGCGGCATCAAAACCGAGTTTATATTTAGCCTTAATACACAGTGTGGCGATACTGGCACGAAAGGCATACTGCATATGCAAAAGCGCATCGAAGGATTGCCCTTTAAGTTCTGCCCACAGTTTTGGATATGCTTTCCATCCCTGCTTTTTGTCGAATACAATCACGTTTACATTCGGCAAATCAGTGAGCAATTGCGCTTCCAGTTTTCCAGTGATCCACGTGATATGAGTTTCAGGCCATTGGTGTTGAATTGCTTGCACGGCCGCCACTGCATTGCACACATCGCCAATCGCCGACAGACGCAACACACAAATTGAGCGCGGAGCAGAAGAAAAAAGAGCCATAAGTGACATCGGTATAGAGAAAGTTAGTAAGAATTATGCAGACAGCGCTGATAAATGTAAAATGCCAAACAAGCACGATGGAGCACATTCAATCTCGTCATTAAAAAGTGAAACGATGAAAACGCTGAAAAAAGAGAATCAAACCATTTGGTATGACGAGCATTTGCTAGTTGAAGATCCGTTCCGCTGTTTTAACCCTGAGTTTTGGCAGCAGGCTGGTAGCGTCACAGGTAGTGCTACTGGGCGCGGTACGACATGGTTTGTGAAAGCTGAAAAAGTAGAAGCAGCACTACGCCACTATAAGCGTGGTGGATTGTTCGGTAAGTTGGTCAGTGATCACTACTTTTTTTCCGGTTGGAAGAAAACGCGCAGTTTCCAAGAATTCGAATTGCTCAATACTCTGAGAGAGTCTGGGGTAAATGTTCCACGCCCGATTGCCGCGCGAGCAGTAAAGCGCACTTTTTGTTATCAGGCAGATTTACTCAGCGAAAAAATCCCGAACGCCCGCGATCTTGTGTCTATTTTACAAGAACGTCCATTACCGACTGAAATGTATGAGAAAATCGGCCTAGAAATTCGTAAAATGCATGATGCGCAAGTCAATCACACCGATCTCAATATCCATAACATCTTGATTGATGACCAAGAAAGGGTATGGATTATTGATTTTGATAAGTGCTACCAGCAACAAGGCGAGAGCTGGAAGAAAGGAAATTTAGATAGATTGAAGCGATCGTTTGAGAAAGAGGTCCGTAAGCGAAGGATTCATTGGATTCCTGAAGCTTTTCACATTATTTCTAAGTGCTAAAATGAAGAGTAAAAATATGCTATTCGAGCAGATTACATTCGTTATTCAAGGACCTATTGCTCCGTCTATTACCTCAATATCTGTTCAACGTTTACGATCAATTTTCCCCGGCTGCCAAATTATCATATCCACTTGGGAAGGAGAAAATACACAAGATATTGAAGCTGATCTCATTATTTATAACAAAGATCCAGGTTCTACGGTATTTGTGTATAGCAAACAAAACGATCCTATACCTATCAATATAAATAGGCAAATTGTGTCAACTGTTTCTGGATTACGTCATGTTAAAACTAAATTTGCTGCGAAATTGAGAGCTGACAATATATTAAACAAAACAAGGATGTTAGAACTGTTTGAGCAATTCCCTTTACGCAGAGATAATTATGCAATGCTGAATAATCGGCTTGTTTGTTCTAATTATTTTGCGAAGGAGTTTGAGAGGGGGTTACATGTACCTTTTTTCTTCTCTGATTTTTTCCAATTTGGTGAGGTGGAAGATCTACTTAAAGTATGGGATTGTCATATGTATAGTGATTATGATTTCCAATCAGCGTTGAGTGGTAAAAAACAGCACAAACATTATCCAAATGATAGCGTCAATGTAGAACAGAAGATTTGGAGCCATGCCGCAAGGAAGCTATATCCTGATGAATTAACAGATGAACATGGTGACCATTTTGCGCGGCAACAGTCATATAATTTTATGATCAATAATCTTATCATTGTTGACGGAGATGAACTTGGATTAGAGGTACCAAAACGCCTTCAACAGTCAAATGGCTATCCCTACGATTTTATTACGTTTCAAAGATGGAAGTGGTTATATGAAAAAGAATTTTTAAAAACTAAAAGTACTCCATTGAAATTTAAATTTTTTTGGTATTTTTCATTCATGATTAAGACTTTGAAAAAAGGAGTTAGACTCAAATTAAGGAAAATGTTAACCCCTATTGTTATTAAAGTCAGAGAGTGATATTTAAATCAAAGAATGGATCTTTTTAAGTATACGGCCAACTTGATTTTTATAGTAACGGTACAGACGTTTCTTATCACGTGGGATTGATGTTATTTGGTTAAGATACAGCCAATCTTTTAAATCATACTCAAGTGCTAGATTACCTCGCTGATAGAAACGTTCAGTCACATCTAATCCCAGTTTTTCTGGGCCATCAATCAGTAAGTTATTCGCTATAAACTGTAGCCAAAACTCTTCACCTAACCCTGCATGATCGCAGGTTTTACTCTCGATATGGTGCTCTTCACCGAGTAGCGCTGAGATCCAATTCAGACATAAAACTTGCTCTGTTGCTGGATGGCGTGCTTTGTAGCCCGGCTTAAGCGTAAAGTGTAATTCTGGTATCCAGCGATCAGACCAAATGGTCAGGAGATCTCGGGTCAGGCCAAAGTCAAACAGATCGCTTTTATGAAAATGAACCGGATGCCCATAGTGACTCGAAATAAAAAACGTGCTGCTGGTGAGTACCCGCTGAGTCAAAAATTGATAATTCTGTGCTCTGGGGACATCGGCATATTGTTCATACAGCTCAACAAATTGGCGACCTGTCAGCAGGTTATCGGTGCGTAGCTTAACCGCATAAGGCGTTTTTACCGCTTTCAGCCCCATGTGGGTACTGTACATCTGACGGTTATTATTGAGTTTGAGCGGCTGACCGTCATAAAAAACGGTATTTGAGCCGGGATCATCCAATTCCAACACTTGGTCGTAATCAAGGCCATCCAACGGCTGCCCTTTCCAAGTCGACAGAATGATGGTCGATTTAGGAAAAAAGCGACGTATGGAGTTCAAACATTGCTCTGTGATGCCAGCGATTTGCTGGCGACTGGCACTGTCTTGCACTGGCCCCTGCACAACAAAAGTGATCGCTTCATCATCAATCTTGATCATGGTTGTGGTTGCCTCAAAAAGTCCGTGTATTCATCTGGTACGCCACAAAAAATGACCTCATGGCGTGCGATCAAGTGGTAGTGAATATTCAACCCCTTTTGAATGAGTAAATTGTAGAGCGGCGCAATGTATAGCTCGCCTCTCTCCCATTCTTGGCTAGGTCTGGCAACGTATTCACGATACGCCTCCAAGTAATCTTCTTTACGATTGAAGTGATAAAGCCCGGTACTACAGAGATCGGAAATCGGGTTTTTCTCCGCGGTCTGGATCACTTTGGTGCTTCCGGTATGTTCTGGTTTGGCGAAAGACCAATTGTTACCGCTGCCTTGAAACACTTCTAGGTAGCCATCACTGTGTTGGCTAATGTCAGGGAATACAAAATTCGGGCGGAATGTGTCGATGTTAAACACCGTGATCGATCCTTGATAGTCCACGCCTTGCTTTGCTAATTCCTCTAACCCTAAACTCACAGTTTCGGCTTGGCCGCGAGTTTCTGTATGCAATTCAGCAATGTAAAACTGTTTAATGCCAAGCTGAGAGGCTTTTTCGCTCACAAACGCTGCGGTGTTGTAAACATTGCGCACAATGAACAGAAACGGAGTGTTAGCAAAATACGCAGCAAAGCTGCTGACCGAGTGTTCAAACAGGGTTTGACCGTGGGCTTCAAGCGTATATTTGGGCTGGGTATAACCGGCTTTAAAGAAGCGAGAACTCATTCCCGCCATTGGGATCACAATCATTGATCAAGCCTCAATAAAATTTGATGGAGACGGAACGCATTGGCAAACAAGGCATCTTGGCGACGGCGATCATCGGCATGCAAAGGCAGCATCGATAAGAAAAGTTGAATTTGCATCGCGTAGAGATTTTTCGCCGTGAGGCCAAAAGTCTGTTCAATTAGTTCGATAAAGCCTTGCTGCGTCTCTTTATGTTGGCTCTGCTCTGCAATCTTTAATTCGATCGCTTTGTCGCCAATCTCAACATGGTAGTAACCGGCAATAATCCAATCATACAAACCAAGAATTGAATGACTCAGCTTAGCTAAATCGTAGCGGATATCACCATACAGTGTTTTCTGCCCGTCAGGCGTCATCCCTCTAGGGTCGATCGTTTTAATTTTGTTGGCTCGGAAGTCATACAAAATATTGCTAAAGCAAAAATCACCGTGCAAGACGCCCAGTAAGGGTTCTCCATTAGGCAGATGTTTCTGGCTATCGCGCAGAATTTGCGCGAGCGAGACATCTTGTCCTGTAAATTGCCACTTTTTTTCTAACGTGATGCGTCGCGATGCACAGAATTCGTTAAGGCGTAGAGTGGTTTTATCGGCAAACAGTATGTCGAGAGTATTGATGGGAACATTCGGCTCGGTAGGTTGCTCAAGGCACAGGCTTAAAAACTCCACCGCGCTGGCTAAGATTTTTTGCCAGATTTGGCTCGGTAATCTGGAAAAAACGAATAACTCGTTCAGTGCTGTTAGATAGAGATACTCTAAACGATAGGAAATTTTCCCCTCGCTGTTTTGGCTACCTAAATATTGTGGAATGAAACCGCGCATCGCCATTGGCAGATGATCAAACCAGTAAGCTTCGGCGGAGATTTTTTGGTTTTTGATGCTCGATTTTTCAATCCATTTAGCGGTGATGGTCAGTTCATTAAAGGCGCGCTGAGTGGTGAATTCAGCTTTGGAGTGATAGTAAGTATTCACATGACCAAAATCGAGCCAGCCAATCGAGTTGACGGCACTTAAGCCTACCTTTTTATGATAGCGGTTAAGACCAGCAATAAATTGCCACTCACTCTGTGTAATACTGCGAACCAGTTCACGTGGGCGGCTGAATTTAAAGTAGCCATCGATAATCCGCTGACTTTCGCTATTCATTGGAGTGTTGGCATCTTGTAGCCAATCAACTTCATCATTAGTCAATACGGCCCAGTTATAACTGTCTTTCGCGGTGGAAACGCTGACAATATCATCTCCAACAGGAAGTTGGTTAAAAAGCGTATCACCGTAGAGGATGTGCAGTGGTGCATTAAGTGAGTGGCCACTAATATTGAGTGCAGCAACCAAAGAAGCGCCAAGGCTCAGTCCATCAGGCGTAGCGATAATCGTCACCTGATGCTGTTCAAGCCACTGACTGTCGATTTCTGAGATGGTAAACGACTCGGGCAAGGAGAGATAGATCTGCACCCCCTGCGGTGCTAAAGCAACTTGATGTTGGAAAAGAGGTCGATTGCCTAAAGGTAGAAAGCTAGGTGGAATACGTCCAAATTCAGATTCCAATTCTTGCCCGACGTAGGCACCAGACATTATCAGGAACATGATTTTTCCTTCTCGAAGAGTTGGTGGATCTCTTCCAAACTCATTGAGGAAAATTCGGTAGGGCGCACGGCGCGATCATCAATATAAAAGCCGTCGTGCCCACACCAAGGTTTGCCCACTAAAATTTCATCATACGGAACTTGGTGTTTATCCAGCCACTCAGTAATGATAGGAAGAGTATGGATATTGATTTTACCGACGTTACCTTCATAAGTGCGCATATTACGCGCCGTTGAAATCACAATCTCAAACCCCTTTTGCTTATAATTGCGCAGTTGTTCAATCACATCCATTCTCGGTAGGACGTTTTTATAATCGGAAGTATTGGCTTGAGTTAGTGTCCCATCAAGATCAACAATTAGTCGTTTCATTAAGAGTATTCTCTTTATAAATCTAAATATTCAAGTGTTTTGGCAAGAGCGCCACGGTTTTGTTCTACGATTTGATAACCCTGCTTGCCGCGATGAATACGCTGTTTGTTATCAGTGAACCATTCACAAAGCATTTGTGCAATTTGCTCTGCATCTTGTGTGATCACACAAGCATCGGCTTGATTGAGGGCTTGAGTGATTTCACTGAAGTTGTAATAGCTTGGGCCAGTCAACATGGGTAAACCAAGCGCAGCTGGCTCGAGTAAATTATGCCCACCGACTTTGTCACCCGCTAAGCTTCCGCCCATAAAGCAAATGTCAGCAGATCCCATGAGTACTAGCATCTCCCCCATAGTATCAGCTAGATAGACCTGTACTTCTGGATCGAGTTTATTCTCTGTTTGAGTTCGCCGCACACTCATAAATTGTGTTTTACATAACTCAAAAACAGCATTAAATCGCTCAGGGTGGCGCGGAACAAGCATAAGCAGTGCGCTAGGGTGTGCTTTAAGTACTTTGGCATGAGCGGCTAACACTTGTTCATCTTCACCTTGGTGAGTGCTGGCTGCAATCCAAACTGGGCGCGCACTCCCTAGATGAGATCTTAACTGCTTGCCTCTTTGTATGATTGCTTGATCAATATTAATATCAAATTTAATTGAACCAGTAACAGACACTTTTTCCTTTGTAAGACCAAGTCGTATAAATCGCTGTGCATCATCTGGATACTGACAAAGTACACGTGTTAAGTGAGAGGCTAATAAGTTAAATATCGGTTGAAATTTAGCGTATCGTTGACAAGAACGTTCAGATAAACGTGCGTTAATCACTGTAATGGGTAGATTGGCTTTGGCTACGGTATTGAGTGTATTGGGCCATAATTCTGTTTCCATGATCAGCATTTGGCTTGGCTTTATCCGTTTTATAAAACCACGAACGGCAAAAGAAAAGTCAAAGGGCATATATCTATGCTCGGCAAGCTCTTCTAATTTAGCCGCTTGCTCTGCACCGGTGGGGGTTGTTGTGGTAATAACAATCGGCTGATCAGGATATTGTGATTTGAGTTTTTTTATCAGTGGAGAAACTGAAAGCGTTTCTCCAACCGATACTGCGTGGATCCAAATAGGGGATTGATTAGTTTTAAGCGGTGGTGTGAAGCCAAAATGCTCTTTCCAGCGAGTACCAACACACGGCTTGCCCGGCCGCTTTTTGTACAAGCCCCACATTAAAAAAGGAGAAGCTACACAGAGAAGTAAGGTATAGAGAGCACGAATCACCACTCTACTGTTCCTTTTTCTTTACCAAATCATCCGGATTAATGTGAGTCCATTTCGAACGAGGGCGATCTATATATTGAAAATGTTCATTGGTAAAACTACCTTGAATACAAACGTATTTTCTATCTTTTGTGCAAAGATCTTCTCTGCCTTTAAGTAATTCATCAAATACGCCAGGCCCGGTTGAATAATAAACGCCCATTTTAGGGTCGTAGTTCTCAATGTTATGCAGTACTTTTTCAATCGCTTGGCTGAGGTCGTTATTATTGGGTGCTGAGGCGATAAAGTAGTTGGTAAAACGAGTATTGTTGTCAATCTTTATGTAAACCGCTTGTTGCTCATCGCCAATCAGTTTATCGAGAGACCATACCAAAGTTGCGTCAATGTCCATATAGACGCCCCCTTCGTTATTGAGTACTACTAAACGCCATAAATCGGCTTGAGCAGCGCCGTTGGTTAGCCGCATGTAAGCATCATAGATTTCAGTTGATGCGTGGGTTCGTAAATACTCACCACGGGCTTCGGTACTTACATAGCGATAGTCACAATTGAGCGACATTAATCGATTAAATAAGTAGTTAATATAAACGGGTAGGGAGGCTTGATCGGTAAAGTTGGTTTGCCAAATTGTACGTGGAATAGCACTGCGATTAGAACGAGTCCATTTTGCTGGTGAATAGGCAGGAATGGTAAAACGCAATTTTGGAAACACCCAATGAAATGGGTAAGCGAGCATTTTAAAAATATTCCCGGTCAAGCGGATTAATCGGTTTGCGATTAATACAGTTACTTGGCTCATATTGATTGATCCTATCTGTTTTTTTCGGTTATCGAGCGCTGTTTCAACGTGGCAGTAATCGCTGCAGTAATTTGCTCAGTAGAAGGCTTTTCACCATTAGCATTCATCACGATCGTATGTGTTTCATACAATGGTGTATAACGAAAAGGGACGGTAGCGTAAAAAATACCAACAGTTGGTGTGTGGGTCGATATGGCCACATTGCGTATGCCAGTGTCTGGAGCAATCACTAACGTTGCTTTCGCAATAAACGTGACTAATTCATCTAAAGGTAAGCATGGCTGAATCGTTAATTTTCCAGCCTTTGCAAGATCTTGTAGATACTCACCTTTTTCAAACTCATTTTTTCCCTCAAGGAAGACATGTTTTACATTGGGTTGCTGCTCAATAGTTTGCTCGATGACAGCACGCATTTCAGGCTTAGATAAGATTTTTCTCAGCTGCGAAGCTCCACTGAAATAGACAAGGTAAGGTGTCTCAAAATCACAAAGTTGCCTGTTGTCTGGGTAGGCAAAATCGAGAGGATAGCTTGGGCTGTGGCCAAGGATTTTAAGCATATCGAGCATGCATTCTACTTCTGGTTGAAAGTCAGAGCGAAATACTGCCAAGTTATACAAGGTGCCACATAAAAATGGCGTGTAAGGAAAGCCAACTTTGAGTTTTGCTTTAGTCAGTAATGTCATCCAGTAAGAACGATTTGTCCCAGCGACATCAAATATAATATCTTGCTCTTCCAGTTGGCTGTAGTCTTGCCATTTTTGCTTGAGTGATAAGTGTTTTGAATCCTCACGGCTTTTCATTACCACTGTTTTATCCGCTAACTCTGCTGGTGTTCCATAGAGGTAGTTTGAAACGGTGACTAATGTTATTTCTGCATGAGGGAAGAACTTCCGAGCTTCAATCAAAAAGGGGCGCACAATGACTTGATCACCGAGCGCAGCATGGCGAATGACGGCAATTTTCTTGATCGCTAAAGGATTAAAATAACCATTCAAGTATTGGCGCGCGGCCTTCGAGGCATAAGCCCCTTTTTCAAACCAGAGGTGTTTCATGAATCTTTTCCAATAAATCTATCTAAAGCTTGAATAACTTGCACCGGTTGCAGTTGATTTAGGCAATTTAAGTGCCCTAATGGGCAGGTTCGCTTAAAGCATGGGCGGCATTCAATATCGGTATACACCATTTCTAAGCGCTCAGTTAGCGGTGGCGTGTATTGCGGTGAGCTTGATCCATAAATTGCGACGATATTACAATCTACGGCGGCGGAGACATGCATTAATCCTGAATCATTACTGATGACGGTATGGCAAGCCGCCAACAGATCCACAGCTTCAACAAGTGAGGTTTGTCCAGCTAGATTAAAGGCATATTTTTGTTGTTCGGTGCTAAGTGCTGAACGAATGAGGTCACATACTTTGCTATCCTTGGTCGAGCCAAAAAGCCAGATTTGATAGCCGCTTTCAATAGCGTGTTGTGCAACTTGAGCATAATAGTGGTCAGGCCATCTTTTAGCCGGACCAAACTCAGCCCCTGGGCATAAACCGACAATTGGTTTGGTTGTCGATAAGCCTAATCTTGAAATGGCATATTGCTGAGCTTTGCTATCAACTAATAAAGAAGGGTGAGGGCAGTTTTCTAGCTGTACTTCATCGAGCATGCTTTCTTTTGAATAAGCAAGAGCCACATAGCGTTCAACCATATACTGGAACACTTTACGATTAGGGCGAAGATCAGTAAGTAAGCCGTAGCGAAACTCACCCTTCCAGCCAGTACGAGAAGGAATACCCGCAAATAGCGGTATGAGTGCTGATTTTGCCGAATTTGGTAAGACATAGGCATGAGTGTAATTGTTGCGCTTTAGCTCTTGTGCGAGTGCCCATCGACCTGCAAGATTAAAAGCGCCGTGCCCAATCGACATTTCAATCGCGCAATTAACTTCTGGCATGCGTTCCAAAATAGGTTTGCACCAAGCGGGGGCTAGAACGTCAATTTGTGCATCAGGGTGCTGTTGATTAAGGCGTTGATATAAACTTTGTGACATCACCATATCGCCTACCCATGAAGGGCCAATAACAAGAATTTTCATTTAGTTATCTACGTTCTCATCAAATCGCTACAAAGGATAGCATAACACCTTGAAAATGATAACTAGCTGACCACTTAACCATTGCAATAACCTTGATTAGAACTGACAAAAACGTTCTAACTTAAATCTAAATATGCTCTAATTAAGACAACTCTTACAGTAAAGTGAATCATCAAACTGGATCTCAATGCATGAAAATCTTCGTCATTAGCCTTAAGCGTTCTCCTGAACGAAGAGACAATATAAAAAGACAATTTGATACACTAGGATTAGAATTTGAATTTTTTGACGCTATAGACGGGAGGTCCGATCCCTCCAACGCTTTGTTTTCCAATTACAATTATGCTAAGCGCTTATGGTTGACTAGTGGTCGGATGCCATCAAAGGGAGAATTAGGATGCTATGCTAGTCATTATCTGTTGTGGAAAGCGTGTGTGGAACTTAATGAATCCATTTTAGTCATCGAAGATGATGCAGCTTTAAATGACAGCTTAGCGTCTTTCTTATCTATGATAGAAGAAAAAGTTCAAGTGTATGGTTTTTTACGATTAGAGCCAGAAACAGATAAGTGTCAACTTGTTACACAAGAAGATAACGGAATGTATCAGATTGCTTTTATGACGAATAATTTTGGTGGTACCCGGTCTTATGCTATAGCTCCCACTGCTGCTAGTAAGTTGTTATTAGGTTCAAAAAGATGGTGTATGCCAGTCGATAACTATATTGGTTCTTTGTATATCCATCATATGCCATCATATTTATTCAAACCTTTCGTCGTAGAAAATCCTGAAACTTTTGGCACTACAATTCAACTCGGTGAAGAAGCTAAGGCGAAATGGTATCGCAAGATCATCCGTGAAACATATTCACTCTACCGAAAGTTTGCAATGTTTTATCATAACAATAAAGTGAAAAAATGAAGAAGAATTTAAAATTATTATGGAGGTCATTTGAATATTTCATCATATGCTCTCCATTTTTTGTCACATTTTTAATTATATTTCATATCCCAGATTCTAAGCATTTTTTTTCGAGGGTCGTGCTGTTATCATCATTATATTGCGCGGTGCGTTTTTATAAGATATGGAAGAAAGAATTGCACCAAAAAAAATTAATATTTTTTGGTGCAATAATTATTTGCTGTTATTTTTTCTTGATGCAGTATTTAAATGATGGTAATGCGGATTTTCCAACATCTATTTTATATGTAGCAATCTATTTTATATTTTTTCCATTTGGTCTTTTCAATAGTAATTTAACATTTTTATTTTTATTAATAGCGTCTATTTTTTCTAGTGTTTTTTCATATTATGAGGTTTTCTACCTTAAAGTGGGTAGGGCGGGTTTTTTTGCGTTAAATCCTATTCCTTATTCTTATTTTGCTGGCGTTTGTTTGATTTTGACTTCATACTTTATCTTGAGAAGTAAATTAAAATCTTTACCAGTAATTATTTTTTCATTACTGAGTGTTGCATTGTTATTTAATACAATTATCCTTACTCAGACACGTGCCACTTTACTTGCCATATTAGTAATTTTCATCTTTATGACTTTATATTTATTAATAATATCACCCTCAAGGATGAAGTTTTTAGCTATTGTTATAGGATATTTTTTGTTGCCTATCGTGCTTTGGCAAATACCAATAGTAAATACTAGAGTAAGTGATGCGATTAATCAGGTACATAATTATGAGTATAATGATTATAAGTCTTCAACAGGTATTCGTATCAAACTCTGGGAATCAGGTCTTGATAAAGCATCAGATAATATGATTTTAGGGACTAAAAGAGATGAAGTAGAGTCTCTTTCGGCAGAAAAAATCGCAAGTCAGCAATACCCAAGTTACTTAGGAAGCTTCTTGATTCATCCTAATGCAAATTTTCATAATCAATTTATTCAGGTTTTAGTTGATAGTGGTATTATTGGTTTGTTGCTAATATGTCTATTTATTTTTTCACCATTAATTTTTGTATTGAAAGCTGATAATCATTATTCAAAGGTTACGGGTATATCTATAGTTGTTTTTACGGGGATATGCCTATGTTTTGATTCATTATTTTTATACAATCATACTGTGATATTGTACAGTTTAGTCATTATGATTTT
Source organism: Vibrio sp. V04_P4A5T148 (assembly GCF_963875605.1). Classification (NCBI taxonomy): domain Bacteria; kingdom Pseudomonadati; phylum Pseudomonadota; class Gammaproteobacteria; order Vibrionales; family Vibrionaceae; genus Vibrio; species Vibrio sp. V04_P4A5T148. The sequence goes on along the minus strand of NZ_CAWNMS010000026.1, from coordinate 13,642 downwards.
CTTTGGAATTAGATATGATGAGAAAAAATAGCTACAAAATTGCATTGCAATTTTTTGGTCATTTAAGAAGCTATCGTGAAACATATCCATATCAGGTAGCTCATATTCTCTCGAAGTATGATTGTGATGTTTTTATTCATACATGGGAAACAGAGGAGCATGATGATCCCTCCTGGCATAAAGCCTCTTCTGGAAAAAATGATGTTGCTTTGACTAATCGTGATCATTTGATTGAATGTTATCAGCCGATAGCGTTAGAAATTGAAGATAATGCGATGATAATGCATGATGGTTATTTCAACTCCAATAATAATATTCTTTTGCGAGCCATGAAAGCAATGTATCATTCACAGCAAAAGGTAAATATCCTTAGGCAAGAGTATGCATTGAATAATTCGATTGACTACGATTTTGTGATCACATTAAGGCCGGATGTAATGCCTTTGTCTATATTATCTTTGGAAGACTATATTAAAGAGTTCGAATTTTCTAGTAATGTATGTATTCATTTTTCGAATGGATATCACCAACATATTCAGGGACAAAAAAAGATATACACTAATCTAGCATCAGATATATTTTATCTTAGTACTGTAGAGGTAATGGATACTGTATTTAATAGACAGGATAATACTTTTGAACGATTCTATATTGATTTTAATCAAGTAAATCTTGGGGGAATTAGTGCTCCTGAAGCATGCTTTAGTGAGTTATTATTACAACGAGGAATAATATCACGTTTTTATGAGTTTCCATATGTAATAATTAGAACCTCCGGTAGTAATCATTTGAGAGTTAACTTTGAAGCATTGGATAAGTTTGAACGTATGCTCGATGTTCCTGTTTATTTGCAAAATCGTGATGGCATATCTAAAAACACATTAATGTATAGACTTTTTTCTAAATTAAATAACAAAAATATAGAGAGAATCCAAAATGAAATTTATCGTCACAAGAGACGGCTAGATACATTCCACGATTGGTTAAAGTTTATTAAAGAATCTCGATAAACTAAGCTATTAATAGCTTAGTTTATCCTCCCAAGATGTATTGTCTTTAATCACCTCTGCAGGGTTACCAACAGCGATGACATTTGCACTGACAGAATTTGTGATAGTTGAGTTTATACCGACAACAGAATTATTACCTATATTGACACCTTTTAAGACGGTAACATTATCCGCTAACCATACATGTGAGCCTATATAAATACTTTTAGCTAGATTGATGCGTTTACCATTTTGTAAAATATTGTGGCCATCACTGGTCATTATCTTTACATTACGTGAAAACATACAGTTGTCACCGATAACAAGTTGAGTATTGCGTTCTCGGCAAGAGAAAAAGCAATTCTCCCCTATAACACAATTTGCCCCGATTTCTAACGTACAGTTTTCACCATTCAACTCAATTGAAACGCCTTTTAAATTAGCATCATCATGAATGATAAGGTGATTATTTTTACCATTGACGTGAATGTCACAATAACGAATACGAGTATTTTGACCAACCTGAATATGATTGTTCGGCTTAATTCGAATTTTATTACGCAATTTTTCTATAAAAGAGAAACCAGACATATTCAATCCCTTAGTATGAGCTTCGGTTAATAAACTAAAGTTGTTATCATTTGCACGCCATAGTTAGTTCCCTATTTTACGAAACGTATAATTACCGCGCACTTTGCGCCATAGGCCAAACACATCGGTTTTAGGGAATATAGCAATACGCCGTATTTGATATAGATCTTGATGCATTAATAATGGGCCGCTGTTAGTAGCAACCGCAAATTGATAGCCACATTGATGCACGATCTGTTTTGAGAGCGTATCATGATCGCCATAGGGGTATGCAAAAGAAACCAATTGTTCGCCTAGTAGCTCTTCGAGTTCAAGCTTATTACGTGAGATCTCTTTACGCTGTTCAGATTCACTGAGTTTGCTGAGAAATGGATGAGTCATTGTATGACCGCCAATTTCTACATGACCAGATTGGTGTAATTCCCTAATTTGGTGTTTGTGCATCAACGCAACGGCTTTTTCTGGATTGCTCGGTACTTCAACATCCCAACGGTTAAAATCTTCCCCAGTTACTACATAGACAACCGCTTTAAAACCGTATTTTCGTAATAGCGGCAACATCAATTCGTAGTTATCTTGATAGCCGTCATCAACCGTTAAGATGATATAGCGCTTGCCTGATTCAAGGCGGTGAATGAGTCCTTTATCCGCTAAATCTTTAAAGGTTAGCGTTGCAAACCCCATTTTTTTTAGCAGTTTGAAGTGCTTTTCAAGCATGTCAATATGCAGATAGGTTCCATGTACGCCTTTTTCACTCTCATCCTTAATAAAGCGATGATACATAATAATCGGCATCTCTTTACGCAGCTTTTCAACATGAACCGTTTGATAAATATCTTCTATTTGATCGACCACATTGGTTAAGCTGTAGCTGTGCTGAATTATCTCACTGACTTGTGGCGAGCAGTGTGGTGTTTTTAACCCTTGTTCTACATATTGACTAACTTTTGAAAAATCAATATCGAGATCTTTAGGCCCGATGTCACCGAAGTTGCTTGCCATGGCCGCAGCGATATTATCGTCATCGACAATACCAATTGCACTTGCCTCACCGATTGCCAGGGTAGGCCGTCCACACAGCAAAGATTCCATTGCCACTCTGCCAGCCCCAATGACTAAGTCTGATTGAGCAATTATCGAGACGACATCTTGTGAATAACCAAGAAAGTGAACGTCAGAAGTAAACTTATCAAAACGCGCTTCAATTTTAGAACCAGATATGACCTGAATCTGGTATTTCGCTGAGTCTAAACACTCATCGAGCAACCGATAGCAAAGATCTCCTTTGGGGCCGGTTAACCTACCAATAATACTGATCACAGGTTTGCTATTTTGAGGAGCGTTTTGCCAAGCGAATTCTTGCGTTTCAATGCCGTTTCGGCTTACGACGAGCGAACTTTGTGGAACATTCAATTCAGTTATGAGTTGTTGTTCAATAGCCTCACAAACCGGCAGCGCTTTGTCACCCATGGCGTGAAATTTTTTACGGGAGGCGTGTACAGGCTGACGACCATGTACAGTGGTGACCATAGGCGTATTTGTTAATTTGCAAGCAATGTGACAACTCCAGCTGGAGGCGCGAGAGTGTGCATGCACTAGCTGGATATGGTGTTTCTTAATCAGATAAATAAGATAACCCACATGCCAAAAGCGGCGAGGAATACTGCGTTTATTAAAACGAAGTTTATAAAATAGACCTTGGTGAGGCTTTGTTAGCGTATCGGAAACATAAAATACCTTATGCCCACGCTTTGTCAGTTCATCGCCAACGGTTGTGGCGTAAACCTCTGCCCCAGTGACCTCAAGTTGAGATAAGGCCATTAATATGTTCATCAATACTCCACGAGTTAGCAGCCAGTGCTTTTCATATGTCTAAGAAACATGATCAATTTTTCATTTATCCCCTTCCAATGGTTACTCCATATTAGTCTTCCAGTCATAGGAGAGCAGCCTTTTAGGGAGATATGTTTACTAGTTCCTCCCCCTATTAGGGGGAGGTTAGGAGGGGGTGATTACAGCCATCACTACTTATTAATCAACGCCATATACTCAGCCACACCTTCAGCCACCGTCTTAAATTGATGCTGGCAACCTGCGGCGCGCAATTTCGTCAGATCAGCTTCAGTAAACTCTTGATAAGCACCTTTTAAGTGGTCAGGGAATGGAATGGTTTCAACGTCACCTTTACCATGGTGCTTGATAACGGCTTTAGCCACTTCTTGGAAAGATTCTGCGTTGCCAGTACCCAAGTTATAAATACCAGATACACCGTTGTTCATAAACCATAAATTCACCGCAGCTACGTCACCCACATAAACGAAATCACGCTGGAAGGTTTCACTACCTGCAAACAGTTTCGGGTTTTCACCCGCATTCATTTGATTATTTAAATGAAAAGCAACAGAAGCCATTGAGCCTTTGTGCTGTTCGCGCGGACCATAGACATTGAAATAACGAAAACCGGTAATTTGGGAAAGGGTCTCACCGTGTGCTTGTGCTTCTTGCCAAATGCGGCGCACATAATTATCAAACTGCTGTTTAGAATAGCCGTATACATTCAGCGCACCTTCATACTCTTTTTCTTCAATGAAGGTATCGGTATCGCCATAGGTTGCAGCTGATGAAGCATACAAAAATGGAATGTCGCGCTCTAAGCAGTAGTGCAGTAGCTCTTTAGAATATTCATAGTTGTTAAGCATTACATATTTGCCATCCCATTCGGTGGTGGCAGAGCAAGCGCCTTCATGAAATACCGCTTCGATAGGGCCGAAATCCTCACCAGACATGATCTGCACCAAGAAATCGTCTCGGTCTATGTAATCGGCAATGTCCAGATCAACTAGGTTTTTGAATTTACGCCCATTTTTTAAATTATCGACAACAAGAATATCAGTAATGCCTTGTTCATTTAGCGCTTTGATAATGTTGCTACCAATCATGCCAGCGCCACCGGTTACGATGATCATACAAAATTCCTATGGTTATAATACGAACAGTTGAGCGCATTATAGCGGCTTCGCTAGGGGCTGTAATCACAAAAGCTCGCTTTTCTCATTGAACGTCTCGCCTTGAAAAGGGTTTTGCTTTAAACTTCGGCACGCTATGTCGCTTGAATTGACAAACTCGATAAAGCCTGAGCAACAACTAAACAGTAAGCCTTTAGGAGCGGATACCTAAGGGCGGTAGCGTGCCTAAAAACCAGTTATAGGATCAACACTGTGAATCAACCCTCTCCTTCTTCACACTCAGCGTACCCACCAGTGCCTCCTTACTACCAACAAAGCAACAATGATGAAATTGACCTGCGTGAGCTGTTTAGTGCGCTATGGCAAGGGAAACTAACCATATTGTTGTGCACGGTTGTGTTTGCTGTTGCGGCAGTGGTTTATGCATTAACCGCGCAGCAGTGGTGGAGTGCCAAAGCGACTGTTACCCAACCTGCATTAAGCCAAATTGTAACCTTCCAGCAACAGGTGAAGCAGTATCAGCCACTGTTTGATCTCTATCAAGAAGATGGCACCGTTATTGTCAGTAATGCATTAGATGGCTTGATTAATCCTAAACTCATTTTTCAGCAATTTATTCAAACGTTTAATGCTAACGGCACCAAACGCCGCTTTATGCAAACCAACCCCACTTTTTTAGCTTTGCAAAAGGAATGGCTAACGCAAACGGAAGACCCCGAAGTCATTCAGAGTTTATACGGGTCGTGGTTTACGCGCATCCAAGCTTCCGCTACAGGTAAAAACAACGACACATTTACCTTAAGTTTTCAATCGGTAGATAAAGCCAGCAGCTTAACCTTACTTAATGAGTATATTCAGTTTGTTAACCAAACCCTTAATCAGCAGCTCAATGACGATTTGCTTAGTACCTTAGTGACCAAATATGGGGAATTGACACAGCAAGAAAAAAACTTACTGCAACAAGCACAATTACGTCTAGAAGTTGAGTTAGAGCGTACCCAATATGCGTTAAGCATTGCTGAGGCGGCTGATATTAAACAGCCAGTACAAAATTTAGGTGAACAAGAGATTTTTGCGATTAACATTGGTAGCCGAGCATTAAAAGCAAAAGTGGAAGCCTTAAAATCAATCAAAGATTTGAGTGTATTTGAGCCAAGATTGGCGATTTTACAAAGTAAATTGAGCCAATTGGATTTAGAAACGTTAAGTGCAGAGGGTAAGTGGTCGGTAAGCGGTTTCTACTATTTAGACCAACCGGAACAACCACTCACCCGAGATAAACCTAAGCGTACTTTGATTGTGGTGCTTGGTGGGATGCTCGGCGGAATGTTGGGTGTGGCAATGGTGTTGGTGCGCTTTGCGTTTAGAAAAGAAGAACTTCCTATTGGGATAGTTTGAAGTAAAACCTAATTTTTATAATGGATAGCGAATACGCGGCTGTCTCAAAATATACAAAGCTGTCTCAGTGGGAGACTATCACTGAGATAAAAAAGTAGCAAATTAGAGTGATTAATATGATAAAAAATAGAAAAATTCGAATAGCAGTCGTTGGTTGTGGGCGTATTTCTAAAAATCATTTTGGCTCAATTGAGCAGCTTGATTCAGAATATGAGCTGGTCGCGGTGTGCGATAACAACCCAGAAGTGTTAGAGCTGCATTCAAATAAATACGGCGTTCCGGGTTATCACTCGATAGATGATCTGCTCGCTTCACAAACACTTGATATCGTCACCTTGTGTACCCCGAGTGGCATACATGCACCACAAACTATTAAAGCTGCGAAAGCCGGTGTACATGTGATTACCGAAAAACCGATGGCGACCAAGTGGGAAGATGGACTAGCAATGGTTAAAGCGTGTGATGACGCTGGGGTGCGTTTATTTGTGGTTAAACAAAACCGCCGTAATTCAACATTGCAATTACTTAAGCGTGCAGTGACGGAAAAGCGTTTTGGTAAAATCCATATGGTGCATTTAAATGTGTTTTGGACCAGACCTCAAGAGTATTACGACCGCGCTGCTTGGTCTGGTACTTGGCACATGGATGGTGGTGCTTTTATGAATCAGGCGACTCATTATGTCGATCTTCTCCATTGGCTAGTGGGGCCTATTGAAACCATCCATGCTATGACCTCCACTCATCGTGATATTGAAGTTGAAGATACTGGTGTGGTGAACATCAAATGGCGTAATGGCGCGTTAGGCTCAATGGCGGTCACTATGTGTACTTATCCCAATAATTTAGAGGGTTCAATCACTATTTTGGGGGAAAAAGGGACAGTGCGTGTTGGTGGCGTGGCGGTTAATGAAATCCAAGAATGGAATTTTGCAGAATCAAAAGATTACGATCAGCAAATTGAACAAGCCAACTACCAAACCACTTCAGTCTATGGATTTGGTCATCCACCTTACTTTAAAAACGTTGCCGATGTATTGCGTGGCGAGGCAGAGCCAGAAACCGACGGCCGTGAGGGTTTAAAATCACTTGAGCTATTGATCAGCATTTATCGCTCAGCTCGCGATCATAAAGAAATTGGTTTGCCATTGAATCTGTAATTACGAGTAAAGAAAAATGAAGTTAGAAAATGTAAAGATTGGCATTATTGGTTTAGGCTATGTTGGCTTACCGCTTGCGGTTGAGTTTGGTAAGAAGTTTAGCACGGTAGGTTTTGATATTAACCAGAAAAGGGTCGCTGAATTACACTCTGGCATTGATTTAACCTTGGAATGTTCCGAAGAGGAACTGCGTAGTGCTCCATTGCTGAGTTACACTCACCAATTGGAAGAGATTAAAGACTGTAATTTTTATATCGTTACCGTGCCTACACCAATCACAGATGAAAAAACACCGGATCTTAACCCACTAAAAAAAGCTTCTGAAGCTCTTGCGAAAGTGGTCTCCCACGGTGATATTGTCGTTTTCGAATCAACAGTTTATCCCGGTGCAACGGAAGAAGTGTGCCTTCCTATCATAGAGAAAAATTCAGGTTTAGTGTTTAATCGCGATTTCTTTGCTGGTTATAGCCCAGAGCGTATCAATCCAGGAGATAAAGTGAATCGTTTAACTACGATCATGAAAATAACTTCTGGCTCTACGCCTGAAGTGGCTGATTTTGTTGATCAAGTATACGCTTCGATAGTCACTGCTGGTACCCATAAAGCGCCATCAATCAAGGTGGCAGAAGCCGCTAAAGTTATTGAAAATACCCAGCGTGATCTAAATATTGCTGTAATCAATGAGTTTGCCAAAATTTTTAATCGACTAGATATTGATACTGAAGCTGTTTTAAAAGCAGCTGGCACAAAGTGGAACTTTTTGCATTTCAAGCCGGGGTTAGTTGGAGGTCACTGCATCAGTGTGGATCCTTACTACCTCACCCATAAAGCACAAGAAGTTGGCTATCGACCAGAGGTGATTTTAGCTGGTCGTCGTATTAATGATGGTATGGGTGAATACGTCGCCACACAATTAGTTAAATCTCTGTCACGTAAAAAAATTCATATTGATGAAGCAAAAGTGCTGATCATGGGCTTTACCTTTAAAGGTGATTGTCCTGATGTTCGTAATACCAAAATTATTGATATTGTTAACGAATTGCAAGATTTCAACATGTCAGTTGATGTATACGATAGCTGGGCCTCGAAAGAGGAAGTGAAGCATGAGTACGGTATTGAGTTGATTGATGAGCTGCGCGATGGTTACTACGATGCAATCGTACTGGCCGTGGATCATAGTCAAACCAAACAGATGGGTGTTGAAAAGTTACGTCGTTTAGGTAAAAAAGAGCATGTACTTTATGATGTGAAGCATGTATTAACCGCCGATGAAGCAGACATCCGCCTTTGATTAATAGCCAAACTACTTGGAGTTGCAGGTAGGCGGCAAGTGAGTGAATGAATCCCCATGAGCATAGATAAACTATGTGATAGGGGTGAACCAACGTAGCCAACACCGCTGCAGCTTCAAGTAGTAAGGGTATAGCCTTCACAAGGGAAGTGTTCAGCTTCCCTTCTCAATCGATAGAACATTTTTCATGAAATATTTTAAACACGAAACAGCCATTATTGATGATGGTGCACAAATAGGTGATGGCAGCCGAGTGTGGCACTGGACACACGTTTGTGCCGGTGCCCATATTGGCCAAGGTGTGTCACTGGGCCAAAACGTATTTGTGGGAAACAAAGTTACGATTGGCGATCATTGTAAGATTCAAAATAACGTCTCAGTGTATGACAATGTGCATTTAGAGGAGGGAGTATTTTGTGGGCCAAGCATGGTATTTACCAATGTTTATAATCCACGGTCACTGATTGAACGCAAAGATCAATATCGCGATACCTTAGTCAAAAAAGGGGCTACGCTTGGTGCTAATTGTACGATTGTCTGTGGTGTAACTATTGGGGCGTTTGCTTTTATCGGCGCGGGGGCAGTTGTGAACAAAGATGTTCCTGCTTATGCAATGATGGTGGGTGTACCAGCTAAACAAAAAGGTTGGATGAGTGAATTTGGTGAGCAGCTATACTTGCCATTGAGCGGAGACGCTGAAGTGATTTGTCCTCATACTGGTGCTGTTTATACCCTCAGCGGTGACACTGTGATTAAAAGACATCAGTGCTAATAAATAATTCTTTGATGTAAATATATTTGCAAGTTGCTGAGGATTCACTTGGCTATCAGGCTAGGAGCTAAAAATGCAGTTTATTGATTTGGGTGCGCAGCAGGCGCGAATTAAAGAAAAAATTGATGTCGGAATTCAGAAAGTACTCGCCCATGGTCAGTATATTTTGGGTCCTGAGGTGGCTGAACTAGAGCAAAGATTAATTGCATATACTGGAGCTAAGCACTGTATCACGGTTGCTAATGGTACTGATGCATTGCAAATAGCCCAAATGGCATTAGGTGTTGGCCCAGGTGATGAAGTGATAACCCCCGGATTTACTTATATCGCCACCGCAGAAACCGTCGCCCTTTTAGGGGCGAAACCGGTTTATGTTGATGTCTGCCCGAAAACTTACAATTTAGACCCGGCTAAACTAGAAGCGGCTATTACGCCAAGAACCAAAGCAATTATTCCAGTAAGTTTGTATGGACAATGTGCTGACTTTGATGCAATTAATACGATTGCCGCCAAGTATGGCATACCAGTGATTGAAGACTCTGCGCAAAGTTTTGGGGCCAGTTACAAAGGCAAAAAATCGTGTAACTTAAGCACCATTGCCTGTACCAGTTTTTTCCCAACTAAGCCATTAGGTTGCTATGGTGATGGCGGTGCTATTTTCACTAATGATGATGAATTGGCCCTTGTCATGCGCCAAATTGCTCGTCACGGACAGGATCGTCGCTACCATCATATTCGTGTAGGTGTAAACAGCCGTTTAGATACCTTACAAGCTGCGATTTTATTACCAAAACTTGAGGTTTTGCATGAAGAAATCGAGCTAAGAAATCAGGTAGCCAATACCTATACTCGTTTATTAAATAAGGCTGGTATTCTCTCAACCCCATTTGTGGAAGCACATAATATTTCGGCTTGGGCACAATATACCATCCGAGTTAAGAATAGAGCTGAAATTCAGCACAAGCTGCAAGAGGCTGGCATTCCAACTGCCGTACATTATCCCATTCCCTTGAATAAACAACCAGCAGTTGCTGATAGCAGTATTCAATTGCCGATAGGCGATGAAATTGCAGAAGAAGTGATGAGTTTACCAATGCATCCTTATTTGACTGAGCAAGATATTCAACGTGTGGTAGAGAGTTTGGCACAGTGAGTTCTGTTCCTCATCGTAAGGATATTCAAGGATTAAGAGCCATAGCAGTACTTGCTGTTATGGTTTTTCACTTAAACCCGACATGGCTTCCTGGAGGCTTTGTTGGTGTCGATGTTTTCCTCGTGATTTCTGGCTTTTTAATTACTAGCATTTTGCTGCATAAAAAATCCAGTGCTGGCTATTCTCTTACTGAAACTCTGAAATATTTCTATGTGAGTCGCTTTAAGAGGATTGTTCCAGCATACTTTTTGATGCTGATAATAGTAGCTCTAGTGGCAGCAGTATTGTTTCTACCAAGTGATTTCAACACGTTTCGAAAAGGGTTGGAAAAAGCAACTTGGTTTAGCAGCAATCGGTATTTCGCTGACTTTGGTGATTATTTTGCTCCGGCCAGTTATGAACAGCCGTTACTACACACATGGTCATTAGCCGTAGAAATCCAGTTCTACTTATTAGCCCCTTTTATTGTATTACTGCTGCCGATTCGCTTATTAAAATGGTTTTTTGTCGTTTTATTGATTGGGTTAACTGCATTAGCCGAATACCGCCTGCGGTTTTTGGGCATGGAGCAAGCAACTTACTACAGTCTGTATGCTCGGCTGCCTGAATTTTTTGTGGGCGGTCTGGCAGCTCTGTATGTAACAACAGTGTCTAGGGTGGAGGGAAGCACTGCCTGGCTTGGTATACTTGGGATGCTGTTGATTGTTATTTCTGCAATTACCCAACCACTGCTAGGGTCTTTTCCTGGCATTCTAGCTCTGTTACCTGTCGTTGGAAGCGTGCTTCTACTCAGTCAGCCAACACAAGGATGGGTAGGCGAATTGTTGAGTTGCAAAACTCTGGTGTGGCTTGGTGGGCTGTCTTATTCACTCTACCTTTGGCATTGGCCAGTATTGGCTTTTTTGCGCTACTACACAAGTGCAGAGGTACTCGATATAGAATTCAGCATCCTGTTTGTTCTGCTGACATTCATACTATCTATTGTTTCCTACTATGGGGTTGAACGGGTTTTCAGAAGCAAGAGTACCAACAAGAAACAAGCACTTAGTTGGGGGCTTCTGGTTTTTGGTGTATTAGGTGCATCTCAGACCATGGCGAAAGTGAATGCCATGTTTACTCCTGTAGCCTTGCCACTAGAGTATTTGCGCTATGGCGATGATTCACAAAATTGCCATGGGCATATAGTTGGTGATTGTCTGAGAGGGGACCTGGATAGTGTAAAAGAGATATTGGTCTTGGGCGATTCGCACGCAGCTATGCTCAATCACTTTTTTGATCATATTGGAAAAGAAATTGGCTTTAAAGCTAGGGTTATAACTGCGAGTAGTTGCGTGACTATTCCTGGATTTGATTACAATCGGATTGCTGAATGGGCACAGCAATCATGTGTTGCCCAAATTGAACAGACAAAATCCTATCTGGAGAATGTTGAGTTAATATTTATAACGGCATCTTGGAATTGGCATCTCCGTAGTGAGGAATTTAATCGTGCTTTACGTGATTTTTTACAGAATATGGCGTCACAGGCGCAAGTTTATATTTTGAGTCAGGTTCCACTATTAAATCGAAATCCACAGCGTGCTAAGAGGTTTTTGTCCTTAGGGTTGACACCGTATGTGAATATCAATCCAGACTATTTGCGTACAAATGAATACTTATATGATCTAAGCATGGTCATTGATCGTGTTCATTACCTTGAACTTAATTTTTTGCCTGTTTTCAAAAGTCCTCCTTTTTATAATGGTGAATTGCTTTATTACGACGAGCACCACTTAAATGAAGTAGCAGTGGTTGAGTATGCAAAGCAGGCGTTGCCGACTTTCGAAGAGATATTTATAGAGTGGAATATTGTTGAATAAAAGCTTTTCAAAAAATGTACTTACGTTAATGACAGGGACAGGTATTGCTCAAGCAATACCCATTGCAATTATTCCTATACTAACTCGGATGTTTTCACCAGAAGATTTTGGTCTTTTGGCTCTCTATGCAGCATGCGTATCTATATTGGGAGTGGTTGCTACTGGGCGTTATGAAATAGCTATTATGTTGCCAAAAGATGATGAGGATGCCCGTCTTCTTTTGCAACTTTCAATGCTAGTTGCTCTGTTTTTTTCTTTGCTGATTAGTATACCTATATCGATTTGGAATGCGCAAATTGCTCGTTTTCTAGGTAATGAGGATATTGCTGTTTGGTTGTACTTAGTCCCTGTATCTGTGTTGTTCACAGGTATTTATCAAGCTCTAACTTATTGGAATAATAGGCAGAAAAAATTCATAAACACAGCAGTGTCGCGTGTGAATCAAAGCTTATTTCAAGGTTTCGCCCAAACGTCACTTGGTTTTTTACAGGTATCAGGTGGTCTTATTTGTGGGCAGTTCGTAGGAATAGTATCTGGTTCAATATACCTTTTAAAGAAAGATAGAAACTATAAGTCGCTAATAAGAAAATCAAAAATAAATTCGATACAAAAACAAGGTATAAAGTATCATAAGTTCCCGACTTATGGAGTTTTGGGGGCTCTGTGCGATGCAGGAGCTGTACAAATGCCGGTTATACTGTTGACGAAGTTCTATTCAAATTCAGTGACGGGAATGTTTAGTCTGACTTTTCGTGTTTTGAATATGCCGACATCGATTATTTCATCTGCTATTGCACAGGTTCTCTTTCAAAAGGTAGTTGAAATAAGTCAAACAGAGCCAGAGAAACTTAATCTTTATATAATAAAAATGTTTTTGTTACTTTTTATTATATACCTCCCCGCTGTGCCTGTTTTATTCATATGGGGTGAAAGTTTGTTTTCAATTATTTTTGGTAATGAATGGTCACAAGCTGGGGTTTATGCAGGTTATTTAGTCATAGCTGTTGCAGTACGTTTCGCTGTCAGCCCATTAAGTGCAGTTCTTGGTTTAGAACAAAACATAAAGATGGGGGTTTTATGGCAAGTTCTCTATCTATGTACGATTAGTGTAACATTGTATTTCTCCTCTTCTCTTTCAATTGAAGAGTTTCTGATTGCTTTTGTTGTGCATGAAGTTGTTTTATATCTTATTTATTTGTTCCTTATTCTTAAAGGAACTAAAGAAATAGCTAAATGCTGAAAAATTTTAAGGTTTAATATGTGTGGAATTGCTGGTTATATTTTTAGTGGCGTATTAGATAAATCGAATCTTAAGAAAATGACTGATTCAATAATTCATCGAGGTCCTGATGGTGAGGGGCATTATTATGGAGATGGTTTTTTCTTTGGACATCGTAGATTAGCTATTGTTGATTTAACCGAGCATGGTAAACAGCCAATGCTTTATCAAGATAGATATATAATAA